>DATDNV010000477.1:0-2404 GCA_036518075.1 Thermoanaerobaculia bacterium | reverse complement strand
GAAGCGACCGCCCAGGACGCTCGCGAAAGAATAGGTCCCGTCGGTCGCGAGAGAGTCGGTTTCGTCCGGGCCCGGATAGAGCTCCGAGGCGGGATCGACAATCAAAGCGAAGCCGCCCACCTTGAGGAGCTTGGGAGGCTGAAGCGTCAGGTGCGCCGCGACCGGCGAATCGATCGGCTGTCCGTCTTGTCCGAGCTGAGTCGAGACGACTTTGCCGTGAATCGATCCGTAGCCGAGCAGAGAGATGACGATCGAGGCATCCTGGTCGCCGACGAAGTTGATCGTCGCGGCGCCGATATCGTCCTGGAGCTTCCCGGACGTGTCGTCCTTCGCGAACGCGTAGAACGTGTGGCCACCGGGGGAAAGCCCCTCGAAAACAAACCGCCCGTTCGCGTCCGCCGTCGTTCCGTGAGCGACGTTGCCGGCCGCGTCGAACTCCGCGACGGCCGCATTGGGAACGAAACGATTGAGGGGATCGACGACCAGCCCCGAAATGTTCGCCGTCGTGACGAACAAGAGATCGAGAGACGCGATCAGCCCCTCCTGGATGAGCGCATTTCCGCTGACGAACTTCTGCGTCGCCGGGTTGTAGGCCGAAACCCCGCGGGAGCCGATCGGCACACCGTCCAGTTGATAGTGCCCCTGGGCATCGGTCGTCGTTCGCGCGGGTGTGCCAGAGACGTAGACGACCGCGTTGGCGAGTGGTGTCACGACGCCGCTCTTCGACGACCGAATGAAACCAGCCACCGAACCCACGTGCGCTTCGGGCTCGGGGATCACGAGTTGAAGAACAGTCTGGCTGTCGGCAAGAACTGTTACGTCCTTCGCGACGACAGCCGACAGGCTTCGCGTGAAGTCGAAGACCTGAATCGTGTCCTGCCCGGGCTGGATATCGTTGAAGGCGAACGCGCCGTTCGAATCGGTGATGCGGTACCCAAGGTACTTTCGATCGAAGAAGGGCGGGTACGGAACGGCAACCGTTTCTCCATACGTCACGACGTAGACACCCACTGCCGGACTTCTGTCCCGCTCGAGAATCACCTGCCCCGATACGGAAGCGCGCGCGCCGGCGACGATGACCAGGTTCTGGACCGCTTTCGCGCCCGCAGCGGGAATGAAGGCGACCTGGTAGGCGGTCTTTCGGCTGGCGGGATCGATTGCCCAGAGCTGGACCGGGCCGACCGGCATCGCTGTAAAGAGATAGGTCCCGTCCGGCGCGGAATTGCCCGTGGCGGAATTCCGTCCGCCTTTGAAGAAGACAGAATCCGCCGTGATGAAGGCATTCGGAATCGGCGCGCCGTTTTCATCGACGACCTTGCCCGTGACGTCGCCGCGAGCCAGCAGCACGATGTTGAGCTGGAGCTTCCGGCCCTCCGTCTGAATCTGACCGGCCGCGTCGCCGTCGTATCCGGTCACTGGATCCGCGGCGGCCAGCGTGAAGACCGTTCCCTGGCGAATCGGGATGTACTCGAAGAAGAAATGGCCCGAGCCGTCGGCTTTGGCCGCGGCGAAATCGTCGAGGAATGTCTGGCCGGTGATGTCGGAAATTGCCGGCATTCGGAGGATCACTTCGGCGTTGGGGACCGGCTGACCATCGGCGCCAATCACGAAGCCCTCGACGGCCCCCCCCGGCGTCCGGTCGCGAACGTCGAGCGTTGCGGTCTGAGGATCCGGAGCGACCGGCTGGCCCGAGGCATCGATCAATCCAGTTACGCTCGCGACGATGGAGGCGTAGGGCGAGGGATGGTTCGTCACGCCGAGAATGACGCGGCGAGGATCGAACGCCTGAGGAAGAACCGCCTGGATCGGATTGATGCCGAACTCGGAACGAACCTGGTACTTGAGCGGATCGCGATTGGGTTCGTCCTGGAGAGCCCGGTTGAAAAGGAGCGACAGAGCGTGGCCGCGGGGATCGGCCTCGAGATCCTGCACCGCCTTGATGAGCGTCAATTCAGGTCGCGGGTCGATCTGCGTCGCTCCCGACATCGGCGTGAAATTCGTTCCGTTGAGAGTCCAGGTCGTCTGGTCGGTGCCGTTGAAGACATCGACGAAAGCGATGGAGCCCGGAATGACGGGGAAGGGACCCACGACTGCGGAGACGAGCTTCCCTCCCGCGCCGGGGAAGGTCACTGACAGCGTGACGTTGTCTGCGCTCTTGCCGGAGATCTGGATCTGGTATCCGTTCGAATCCAGGTTCCCGACCCAGGCGACCTCGTGATGAACACCGCCCTGATCGGCGCGAAAGAGCTCGGCCGAAGAGAGACTCCGTTCGAAGCCATCCTCTTCGGCAAAGAGCTGAGCGCGTCCGGGAATGGCTTTGCCGACGACGACGAGCCGGGCGGCGGGATTTGCCGGATCGCTTCCGGCCGTCAGATCGGCCGAGAGGAAGGAGCGATCGGGCAAG
>DATDNV010000476.1:0-17550 GCA_036518075.1 Thermoanaerobaculia bacterium | reverse complement strand
TCGGACCGCAAGGCGAGGCATAGCCGGTCCCTGGACGTCGAGCTTCGGCGAATTGCAGCGGTCCGGGCGCTCCAGAGCCATCTCCCGGAAATCTCCTGGTGGGGCGGAGAGATCGGGAACGCCCTGTTCTGGCTTCATCTGCCGCCCGGAGTCTCCGGCCGGGGAGTCGCGGATGCGGCCGCCGCGCGCGGCGTCGGCGTCGCCCCGGGCTATGAGTTTGACCCGCGAGGGGAGGATCGCCCCAATCTTCGGCTCTCGGTCTCTCGAGTCGATCAAAGACAGGTCGACGCCGGAGTGCGCCGCCTCGCGGAGGCGATCCACGCCGTCGCGGCGCAATCGGGCGTTCGGTCGGTTCCCGTCGTATGAAACGCAATTGCCGATGGCCATGGGCCGGAAACGTGAGGGAAGAACGATGAACGCGAACGACAGTTTTCGAGTCAAGGTGGGTCTGGCGGAGATGCTCAAGGGCGGAGTGATCATGGACGTGGTCGATGCCTCTCAGGCGAAGATCGCGGAGCAAGCGGGCGCGGCGGCCGTGATGGCGCTCGAACGCGTGCCCGCCGACATCCGGCGGGAAGGGGGAGTGGCGCGCATGTCCCCCGTGACGAAGATTCGCGAGATCCAGCAGGCGGTCTCGATTCCGGTGATGGCCAAATGCCGCATCGGCCACATTGCGGAGGCGCGAGTGCTCGAGGCGCTCAAAGTGGACTTCATCGACGAGTCGGAAGTGTTGACCCCGGCCGACGAAGAAAACCACGTCTACAAGCACGATTTCTCGGCTCCCTTCGTGTGCGGATGCCGCAATCTCGGCGAGGCGCTGCGGCGCATTGGCGAAGGAGCGGCGATGATCCGGACCAAAGGGGAGGCGGGGACGGGCGACGTCGTTCATGCGGTCAAGCATTTGCGCGCCGTGCAGCGCGAGATTCGCAACCTGACGCTGATGTCGAAGGACGAATTGATGGCGGAGGCCAAGCGGCTGCAGGCCCCGTTCGAGCTGGTCGTCGACGTCGCCGAGAAAGGCAAGCTGCCGGTTCCCAACTTCGCGGCCGGAGGAATCGCCACACCGGCGGACGCCGCGCTGTGCATGGCTCTGGGCGCCGAGGCGATCTTCGTGGGGTCCGGCATCTTCAAGTCCGGCGATCCGGAAAATCGCGCGCGCGCGATCGTCCAGGCGACGACCCACTGGCGCGATGCGCAGGCTCTCGTGGCCGCGGAAGAGTCGCTCGGATCCGGCATGAAGGGAATCGAAGCGGCCAGCCTCAAGGAGGAGGAGCAACTGCAGACCAGGGGATGGTGATGAAGAAGGACGCAGGACTTCGGACGAAAGAAATGGGGGAGACCCACGACCGACGAACGACGTCCCAATCGGTAGCCGTATTGGCCCTGCAGGGAGATTTCGACGCTCACCGGCGAACGCTCGCCGAGATCGGCGTCGATTCCTTCGAGGCGCGCCGGCCCGAACAATTGCCGGATGCCCGCGGCCTGATCCTTCCCGGCGGCGAGTCGACGACGATGTGGAAATTCTTCGAATCGTCCGGCTGGGAAGAGGCCATCCGGCGATTCGCCGCAGCCGGCAAGCCGATCCTGGGAACGTGCGCGGGGGCGATTCTTCTCGCCTCGGACGTCACGAACCCGAGCCAGAAGGGGTTGGGCCTGCTCGACATCGCGGTGGAGCGCAACGCCTACGGGCGGCAGCTCGACTCGTTCATCGGCCACGTGGAGGCGCCGCGGCTGGGCGGCGATCTTCCGGCCGTTTTCATTCGCGCGCCGAGGATCCGACGAGTCGGCCCACGGGTCGAGACGCTCGCAACCCTCGACGGGGAACCGGTGCTCGTGCGTTCCGGCAACGTCGTTGCCGCGACCTTTCACCCGGAGTTGACCGGAGACCGCCGCGTGCACGAGATGGCGTTTGGAGCGTGCCGGCTCGAGCGGCAAGTCGGATGAAATTCGTCCGTCTCGAGGATCGCAGCGGCGTGGCGGTCGCGACGCTCGATCGGCCGCCCGCCAACGCGTTGAACGCCGACGTGTTCGTCGAGCTCTCGCAGATCTTTCGAGAGTCGGAATCGGCGAGCGCGATCGTGCTGACCTCGGCGCTCCCGACGATCTTCTCGGCGGGATGGGACCTGCCGACGGTTCTCGAGCTCGACCGAACGGGCATGGAAGAGTTTCTCGATCGGTTCTGCGACCTCATTCGGCAGATCTTCACCTTTGGCGCTCCGACGGTGGTCGCGCTTCCCGGCCACGCGATCGCCGGCGGAATGATCCTGGCTTCGGCGGGGGACGAGCGTTTCGCCAGCGCCGGAAAGGGACAGTTCGGCCTGTCGGAGGTCCTCCTCGGAGCGACCGTTCCGGAGTGCTGCCTCGAGGTGTTCCGCCACGTCATCGGGTTTCGGAGGATGGAGCGGCTCGCTTCGACGGGAGAGAACCTTTCGGTCGAAACCGCCCGGGAGATCGGATTTCTCGATCGTGTGACGGGGCCCGAGGAGCTTCTCGATCAATCCGTCGCCCGGGCCCGCGTTCTCGCGGAGCGTCCGGGTCCGATCTATGCGGCGATCAAGCGGCGAGCGCGGGCAGCGGCGGTGGCCCGATTCGACCAGGCCCGGAAGGGAGATCCTTTCCTCGATTACTGGTTTGCGAAGGAAGCGCGGACCCGCATCCGGGCGCTCGTGGACAAGCTCAAGAGGAATTGATTCACGGAATCCTCGCATCATCGAATCGTCGAGTCACTGACGGAGCTTCGTGATCAATGAATCGGTGAATGAATTCATGACTCCATCCGTCCCGATTCCCGTCGACGACATCCTCGAGGCGCTCGATCTCTCGCGAGCGGAGCCCGGGACCGGCTTTCTCGAGGCACTGCTGGATCGGTTCAACGCGCGTGTTCCCTTCGAGACCGCGACCAAGATCCTCCGGTCCGCGCAGTCCCTTCCGCCCGAGGAGAAGCCCCGCTGGCCGGACGTCTTCTGGACGGATCATCTGGAAAAGGGCGCGGGCGGCACCTGCTTCGCCCGCGTTGCCGCCTTCGGAGCGTTGTTGAGCGCGCTCCGTTTCCGCTGTCGCACCGTTCTCGGCCGAGTCGAGCGCGATTTCGACCACGCGTCCCTCTTGGTCGAGGATCGCCACGGCCTCTGGATCTGCGACGCCGGATTTCCCTTGCCGGCGCTGGTACCGGCCCGGGCGAGCGAGGTCGAGACCGAGCTCGGACGGCTAGGCGTGGAGGAGACGGCTCGGGGGTTTCGAGTCCAGTTTCTCGAAGGCGTTCCGGAGGGTCCGCGCTCGCTCGAGATCTTCACCCGCGAGCTCTCGACCGGAGAGTATGACGGCCACTGGCGGGCCACGTTCCGCGCCGATTCCCGTTTTCTCGCCGCCGTGGCGGTGCGGTCTCAGACTCGGGGCCGCGTCGTTTCCTTCGCGGGCGGTGAAGTGCGCGTCGACGATCGCCACACCCGGCTCGTCGTTCCGCTCGTCGACGAGCGGTCCCGCCGGGTCTCCGATCTCTTCGGGATCGACCGAGATCTGCTCGATCAGGCGTTCGCGATCGTGGGGGATCCGCCGCCCGAGCGAGCCGACGCGCGCCTGAGTGCATTCTTGCCGTACGAGGGAACGCCGCAGCAAGCGTTCGACGCCCTCGCCACCCCTTCCGCGTATCGGCGGCTACTCGACGGAGTCGCTCGGGTCGAGTCGGAAGAGGCGGCAGCTGACGGATGGCGGTTTCGACTCGCTCCGCCGACCTCCAGCAGGGGAGCCGCGGAGCTCTCTCCTCTCGCCGAAGAGGTCACGCCCAGCCCCGACCGGTTCGAGCTTGGAGTCCGACGCCAGTCCGGGCCCACGCGCTCGGAGACGTTCTTCCGCGCGGAGACGCGACAGGGAGAGACCTTCCTGGTGCGCGAGGCCGTCTTTTCGGGAGCTCGCGAGGACCTCTTGGTCCATGACGCGCTTCGCGGCCGGCTCGCGGGCGCGCTGGCCGTGGACCTTCTGGCCTGGGCGAGGCTCCTTCGGGCGGACCTCCCGAAGGAGATCGGGTAACAATATATATATTGTTGCTCGGCCGAGGTCTAGAACCGAAAGGACCGTTCTCCCTCGAGTAGCCGCAGCCGGGGCTCGCGGGCGGCGGCGATCTCCCGCCGGATGCGGCCGAGAGAGGGCGGCTTCATGTGGTACAGGTAGATCGGCACCCGCGGCGGTGCTTTGGGTAGCTCGGCGAGCACGAGCGCCGGGGTGAGGTGCCGCGACGCGCGGGCGACGGCGCTCTGCGCGTTACTGAAAGAGAGCTCGAGAAAGATGGCCTTGAGGTGGGGAGCGCGCGCCGCCGCCTGCCAGAGCCGATCGGTCGGCTCGGTGTCTCCCGAGAACAGGACCGAACGGCCCGAACGCGACACGACGTACCCGTAGGTCGGCACGACGTGGCTGACGGCAAAGGGAGTGAAGGTGATTCGTCCCGCCCGGAACGGCTTTCCCTCCGGGATTGGCCGCAGACGAACGGTGGGATGCCGCGGAGACGGGAGCCGGCGGAAATCCGGCCAGACTCGGTCGTTCAAGAGGTCCCGAGAGACCACGTCGAGAACCGGCCGGGGCGCGACGATCTCGAGAGCGCGGTTCTGGCCGTAGAGGTTCTCGATCAGAAAAGGCAGCGACGCGGTGTGATCGAAATGTGCGTGGGTCAGGACGACCCTCCGGATGCGGCGTTGAGCGGAGAGCGAGAGCGCCTCCGTCAGGCAGCCGGCGTCGACCGCCGACTCGCCGTCAACGAGAAAGCTCGTCAGATGGAAGCCGGGGGCGGACCCTCCATACGGCCCGAGGGTCCGGATCGCAAGCGATGTTCGGTGGGGCACTCGATGAGAATTCTAGCCCGGATTATTCATGGACACCCGGTCGGAAGCCCGCTATAGAGCGGGTCCGGCGCGTCGCGTGGCGGCGAGAGACATGCGTCGAGGCGTGATGCCATGGCGCAGTCCTCGTTGCGGCCGGGACCAGTCGCAGGACCTCGCAAGCCTTTGTTTGGAAAATTCGCGGCGCCGTTCGCGCAGCGAACGCTTCCGCCGAGAGCCTCGGCGGCGCTAGAAGACGGGGCCGATGTAGAAGGCGGTCTTGAAGCTGCTCTTGACCGACTTCAGATCGGTCAGCCGCGCGAAGTCCCAGTGGAGCGGAAGGCCCAGCAGATTGATCTCGAAGCCGAATCCGTACGACGCGACGCCGTCGATCAACCGGTGCTCGCTCGAATCCCAGAATTGGAAGTGCTGATCCTTGAGCGCCGCGCCGCCGATGTCGAAGAAGACGCGTCCGCGGATTCCCTGGAAGCCGCCGATGGGGAAGGCCAGAAGGTCGATCAACGGAAAGCGATACTCGAAGTTGGCATAACCGATCGTGTTCCCGATCGCGGACGCGTAGTCGAGTCCGCGCAGGGTGTCGAGTCCGCCGAAGTAGTAGATGTCGGGGAAGTTTCCGACCGAGTGCGCGCCGTAGAGGCGGATGGCGAAGAGGGAGCGCTGGAAGATCTTGATGTAGAAGCGCATATCGGCGGTGACGCCCGCGGTCAACGTGTGACCGTCGGCTCCCGGAGTCTGGCCGGGATTGAAATCGGGGGCGTAGTTGCCTCCGATCCGGAGTCGGCTTCCGGACAAGGGGCCGAAGTACTCGTAGTCGGCGGTGTCGCGTACCCAGGCGAGATTGATGGTCGGGTAGTTGTCGGTGCGGGGATTGATCACCACCGCCTGCGATCCGTCCACGTTGGTGACGATGAACGGATAGTCGATCGCGCGCGAGATGAAGCCGACCTGTCCCTCGAAACGCTGATAGCGCGTGACGGGATACGTGCCCAGAAAATATCCGCCCGTATACCGCTGGGCTTGCTGCGTTCGCTGGATCGTGCCGCCGCCCTGGTCGGTGAACGTCGTGAAGTAGGTCCGCGTGTCGAAGAGCTCGACCCCTTTCTGCAGCCGCTTGGAAAGGTCGTAGTAGACGAAATCGAAGCTCGTGAAGGAGGAGACCGACTGAATCGACGCGACGAACCGGCGGTCGCCGAGATTGTCTCCGAAGACGAGAACGGTATTGGAGAGGAACGTCTGGTCGGTGTTGACGCCCGCGTTGACCCAGGCGTCTTCGATGTAGAGCTTGTGGGACGGCTTCTTGTCGAACTTGTCCGGGTCGACGGCGACCTCGATCGCCGGCTGGAAGGGGCGGTAGCCCTGCGGCCCGGTGGGGCTCGGCACGGGCGCGAGCTCCTGCAGTTTGCGGAACGCCTTCCTCGCGTCGGCGATGTAGAGGGTGAAGCGGCGCTTGAAATACGCCGTGAAGACCAGTTTCTCCGAGTTGTCCTTTCCGATGAAGACGGTCGGGCAGAGCGCTCCCGCGACGACGTTGGTGTGCATCCACATCTCGCCCGTCTCGAGATCCATCGAATAGATGTTGTAGATCCCCTCGTCCCGGTCCGAGGTGAAGAAGAGACGCTTTCCGTCGGGCGAGATCGACGGATCCTCGTCGTTCCAGTCGCCGTAGGTGATCTGCTCGCGGCTCTCGGGGCTCTCCGGATGGAAACGGAAGATCTTGGATTTGGTGCCCGAGACCGAGCAGTAATAAATCCAGCGTCCGTCCGGCGAGAACGCCGGCGCGAACGAATAGGCCTGATCGTTGGTGAGGTTGACGATCGCGTGCGTCCCGAGGTCGTAAGAGTAGAGGTCGGAGCGCCCGTTCTGAACGCCGCGGAAGACGATCGTGCGTCCGTCCGGCGAGAAGGCCGGGTTTAGCTGCTGATCGAGCCCGGGCATCTCGACGCGCTCACGCACGCCGCCTTCGAGTGCGTTCACGAGCAGGAGATCGCGTCCCCGCTCGCGCCGCGCGAAGACCGCTATGGTGTTGCCGTCGGGGGAGACGGAAAGGTCCGCTCCGATCTGAGGTCCGGTCGTGACCCACTGCGAGACGATGTACTCGTACTCGGTCGTGTAGCCCTTGGTCAGGTTTTTGAAGAGCTTGCGTTCCCGGTTCGACATCACGATCACGTCGGCCTGGTTCTTGTAGGTCGAGATCGCGGCGACGAAGTCGCCGGACGGGTACGCGCGCGGCGACAGCTCGGCCGAGGGCGTGTCCTCGACCTTGAAGCGCTCGCCGAAGTCGACCGGTTCGCCTTTCTCCGTCAGGATCTTGAGATAACGGAGGCGCAGGTATCTGCGGAACTTGATGTCGAACTCTTCCGCGGTGATGTTGAAGGAGCGCTTGACGGCCCGCTCGACGGAGGGCCCGATCTGATTGCGGAATTCGAACACGAAGTCGCGCACCGCGTCTTTGCCCCACTCGGCCGAGATGAAGTCGAAGACCGCATGCCCGAAGCGGTAGGCGAAGAAACCCTCGATGCCGCGCTGCGCGATCTCGGGAACCTGGTCCGAGAGCACCGCGTCGCGAAGCACCATCCGATCCTTGTTGTCCTCGTCGTTACCGAAGTAGGACGCCATGCCCTCCATGAACCATTGGGGCGCGTTGGTCGTCGCCGCCCGCAAGAAATTGCCGCCGAAGAGGATTTCGAACTGAAAGACATGCGTGAGCTCGTGCTGGATGAGCTGCTGCAATTTCTCGTCGGGAACGTCGACCGGCAGCACCATCCGGTTTCGAGACGGCAGGGCAAACGCGCCCACCCCTTCCGGAATGAAGTTCAAGAGCGTATTCGTCTGTTCGAAGTCGGAGTGGCTTGCGTAAAAGATGAGATTGATCGACTTGGGGATCTGATAGTTCAGTTGCCGCGAGACGTCGTCGTACGCGCTTTCGGCATACGAGGCCACCTTGTTGAGGGTGACCTGCTCCCGCGTGTAGAAGTAGATCGTGAAGTGGGTCGTCTTGTAGGTCTGCCAGTCGAACTTGTCATAGGCGATCTTGTTTTCGCCGAAGTAGCCTTCGTATTGGCCCAGGACGGTGCCGGCACCGCAGAGGAGGATCGCCAGGGAGACGAGCAGATGTCTTCTCATGTGCTCCTTCCGCCGCGGTCAGTCGGTAAAGATGTAGCGATCGGCATCCCGCTCGCGGGCCACGAAGAGGTTCAAGATCTGATTCTCGAGTGAGAAGAGATTCTCGAAGAGTCCCTCGAGATCGTTTCCGGTGCGTCGGCCACCAGTCTGGCGAAAGTCCTTGAACTCATCCTGCAGGAGCTTCTCACCGGTATGGCCGTCCATCACCAACAAAACGATGTCGAAGAGAAACCCGGTCTGTTCGACGTAGACCTGGCGCATGTAGTTCTGGCCGTTGACGGGGGAGACATATTCCTCGGTTTTGTATCCGGAGCGGTCTTCGACTTTGAACTCGAGGCTTCCGGACACGATGATCTCGGCATTGGTCGTCACGCCGACCGACCGCCAGAACTCGGTCGCGTGACCGAGCTCGGTCAGATTCTGTGTCGGCAACTTGATTTCGGGCGGCGTCTCGACGATCTCGAGCTTGGTCTTTCGTTCGGCCTGCTTCTTCAAGAAGCGATGAAACTCCGCCTGGAGATCGACGTTTTGCAACCGCTTGTCCTTCTTCTCCGCCTCCGTGACGATCAGAAAGGGCGCCAGCGCGACCCGTTCGTTGCCGCGCAGAGGAAGCCGGGGTTTCAAGGGGAGTTTCAGTCGCACTTCGGCGACGCCGGCGAAGACCGGTGCCGGCCAGAGCCAGGTGGCCGCCGCCACGGCGAGAGCGCAGCCGGCGAAGGCGGACCGATACCGGCGTCTAGGAGCCACTCGTCGCCTTTCCCGTCGTGCGCGTGTAGGACGTGTAGAACTCGGCGAAGCGGGCGTAGTTGCGCCGGATGTGCGTATCTTTGGGATCGAGATCGAGCGCCTTCTTGTATTCCGTCAGGGCCCGCGCGTACTCGCCCGTGGCCTCGAGCGCGACCGCCAGATTGTTGTGCGCGCGCGCATTACCGGGCTCTCTGGCGATCGCTTGCTCGAATCGGAACGCAGCCTCCCGCCAGAGTCCTTGTCGCGCGACATTCGCGCCGAACGCGATCTGGGAGGCGGCGGAATCGGTGTGCGAATAGGAGGCACACCCGGCGGCAGCCAACAGAAGCAACCCTGTGAGAACAGCCCGACGGTGCCTCAATGCATAGCCCTCCGAGGGGGTGGCTATTATAGGAAAGCTTTTCGGCCCGGAAAGATTTCTGATCCGGCCGATTTCTCCGTCATGAAGGGATGCTAAAGGCGGTGAGCCGGGAAGCGATTCGGCGACGGGCGGCCCTCTCCTGGGTCCAGAGACGAGAGCTGTCACCGCAGCGACTCTGGCCGCTGCTGCGGGAGGGCGGAGGACTCGAACCGCTCCTCTCCTCGAGCGAGGCGGAGCTCTCGGAGCGGCTGGGAACGCGCGACCGAGCCTTGGCTTTGCTGCGATCGGCGGAGGACACCGGAGCGGAACGGTGGGCGGCCGAGATCGAGCGCTCGGGTATGCGGCTGGTCACCGCGTTCGATCCGGAGTATCCGCCTCTGCTGGCCGAGATTGCCGATCCTCCCTTCGTCCTCTTCGCGCTCGGGAACCTGGAAAGGCTGCGGTTGCCGGCGATCGCGATCGTGGGTTCGCGGGAGGCCACGCGCTACGGGCGCGACGTCGCGGCGCGCCTCGCCAAAGACCTGTCCTCCGTCGGAGTTGCGGTGGTCTCCGGTTTTGCGCGGGGCGTCGACGAAGCCGCGCATAGCGCGGCGCTGGACGGTCCGGGTGGAACGATCGCCGTTCTCGGTTGCGGGCTCGACGTCGATTATCCGCGCGAGCACGCGCGCCTGAAGGAAGCCCTGGCGCGTAAAGACCTTCTCCTCTCCGAGTTCCTGCCCGGAACCGAGCCGCGGCCGGCGAATTTCCCCGTGCGCAATCGAATCATCGCGGGGCTCTCCACCGGCGTGGTGATTGTCGAGGCCTCCCGCCGTTCGGGATCGCTGATCACCGCGCGGCTGGCCGCTGATTTCGGAAGAGATGTCTTCGCGGTTCCGGGCAGCGTGTTCTCCGCCACCTCCGTGGGAACTCACGAGCTCCTGCGCGACGGAGCGATCCTCTGCCGGGGCGCGGCCGACGTCTTTGCGGAGCTCTTTCCCTCCATTGGCGCGGCCGCCGAGACGCGCGGCTCCGCCTTGCCCCCAGCGGAGCTGTCCGCCGAGGCCCGTCGTCTCCTCGAATTGCTTCAAAAGGAAGACGCCTCGGCCGAAGAGCTCGCGCAAGGCTTGGATTGGCCAGCGGCCACTGTGCTCGCGGCGTTATTCGAGCTCGAGGAGACGGGACTGGCGTTCGTCGACGAGCAGGGCCGTTACGGCCTCCGACGCGGATGAATGGAGTCACTCAACGGATGATCGCAACCCCTTCGGGACGCCGGGAATAACAGATTGTTTACATTCATGAGCCGTCTTCCGGTTTGCGCTTTCGCGCCGGTTATGGCAGGTTCCACCGCCCCATGAGCGTATCCCGCAAGTCCATCGTCATCGTCGAGTCGCCCGCCAAGGCGAAGACGCTCGAGAAGTTCCTCGGAAAGAACTTCCGTGTGCTCGCCTCGTACGGCCACGTGCGCGACCTTCCCAAGAAAGGGCTCGGGGTTGACCGGAGCAATTCGTACGCGCCCACCTACGAGGTTCTGGCCGGCAAGGAAAAAACGCTCGCCGAGCTGCGCCGCGCCGTCAAAGAGACCTCGGCGGTCTATCTGGCCGCGGACCCGGACCGGGAAGGCGAAGCGATCTCCTGGCACCTGCAACAGGCGCTGAAGCCCGGTTCCAAGGGGACCGTCTTCAAGCGCGTGCGTTTCAACGAGATCACCAAGAAGGCCGTGCTCGCCGCCATGGATCAGGCGGGCGAGATCGATGGACGTTTAGTCGACGCGCAGCAGGCCCGCCGGATCATCGACCGGCTCGTCGGCTACGAAGTCTCGGATCTTCTGTGGAAGAAGATCTGGCGAGGTCTTTCGGCGGGCCGCGTGCAGACGGTGGCGCTCCGAATCATCGTCGAGCGGGAGCGCGAGATCGAGGTGTTCGTGCCGGTCGAATACTGGACGGTCGACGCGCAGCTGGAAGCGAACGACCCGCCCGTCTTTCCGGCTCGGCTCTCCACGTTCGACGGCGAGAAGCTCAAGTTCGACGGGAACGATCCGCGCCTGGCCACCGAGGCCGATGCCGAGCGCGTTCGCGCCGACGTCGAGAAAGCGACCTGGAAGGTCGTCAAGGTCGAATCGTCCGAACGCCGCAAGAATCCGCCGCCGCCGTTCATCACCTCGCAGCTCCAGCAGGCCGCGGCGCGCCGGCTCTCCTACGCCGTGCGCCGCACGATGCAGATTGCACAGGGACTCTACGAAGGCCGCGAGATCCCCGGCCGCGGCACGGTGGGCCTGATCACGTACATGCGCACCGACTCGACGCGGGTCTCCAACGAAGCCTTGAACGGAGTGCGCGAGCACATCGCCGCGCAGTACGGCGAGGCCTATCTCCCCGAGAGCCCGCGCTACTTCAAGGCCAGGCGGGACACGCAGGACGCGCACGAAGCGATCCGGCCGACCTACCTGGATCTTGCGCCGGACGTGGTCGCGTCACACGTCACCGCGGACGAGGCGAAGCTGTATCGCCTCATCTGGGAGCGCTTCGTGGCTTCGCAGATGATGCCGGCGGTCTACGACACGACCGCGGCGGACATCGAAGCGGGCCGCGCGCTCTATCGGGCCTCGGGTTCCACCCTCAAGTTCTCGGGGTATCTGGCGGCGTACGGAGTCTCTCCCGACGACGAAGAGGACAGCGAGAAAGACGGAGCCAAGCTGCCGCCTCTTTCCGAAGGACAGATCCTCAAGCTGGTGTCGGTCACCCCCGAGAAGAAACAGACGCAGCCTCCGCCGCGCTTCAACGAAGCCTCGCTCGTGCGGTTCCTGGAGGAGAACGGCATCGGCCGCCCCTCGACCTACGCTGAGATCCTGCGCAAGATCGAGCAGCGCGATTACGTGCACAAGAAAGACCGCCGCTTCGTTCCGACGGCGCTCGGCCGCACCGTGATCGAGCTTCTGATCCCTTACTTCGACGACTTTTTCGAAACCTCCTATACGGCGCGCATGGAAGAGCGGTTGGACGACGTCGAGGATGGCAAGATCACCTGGACCAAGGCGCTCGCCGAATTCGACAAGACCTTCACGCGCGACCGCACGCGGGCCGAGAAGGACATGGTCTCGGGAAAGGCGGGAATTCCGCTCGCTGACGCGAGAAAGCTCCTGTCCTTCCCGGTCGTGCCGCAGATTTCGGAAAAGTGCCCTCGGTGCGGCAAGAAGCTGAAGCTGCGCATGGGCAAGAACGGCCTCTTCGTCGCCTGCAGCGGCTATCCCAAGTGCACGTTCACGGAAAACATCCCGGATCCCGAGGAGGATGTCGTCGACGCGTCGGACCTGGAGAACACGGTTTGTGACGAATGCGGATCGCCGATGAAGCTCCGCGTTTCGCGCACCGGGTCGACGTTCTTGGGATGCACCGCGTACCCCAAGTGCCGCAACGTGGTCAACGTCGCGATCGCGGGGGGAAAGGCAGAGGCGAAACCGGACGAGCCGACGGGAGAGATGTGCCCGGAATCCGGCCATCCGCTCGTGCGCCGGTACGGCCGCTACGGCGCCTACGTCGCCTGCAGCGGGTATCCGGAGTGCAAGTACAAACCGCCCAAGCCGGTCAAGGACACGGGGGTGAAATGCCCCAAGGACGGCGGCGTGATCGCCGAGCGCCGCGGCCGTTTCCGTCCCTTCTACGGATGCGTCAACTATCCCAATTGCGACTTCACGCTCTCGTCGCGGCCCATTCCCGAGAGCTGTCCCAAGTGCGGAAACCCGTACCTTCTGCTACGGGAGCGCAAGAGCGGAAACGTCTTCGCCTGCGACAAGGGCGGGTGCGGGTTCGAGAAGCCGGCGGGGAAACTCCCCGAAATGAAGGAGGTCTTTCTCGCGCGCACGATGGCCGCCAAGCCCGCTCGCCGTGAGAAGAAGCGGGCGAAATCGGAAGACGCCGCCGCCTCCGCCGCTTCCGCCAAGCCGCGTAAACGACGGACCGGCTGACCCTGATACAAATGCCGCCGATGCGCGATTGGGCGCGGCGGATCATCTACAGGAACTGGCAACGCTTCCACGGCGTGCGCCGGTTGGAGCTCGCGACGCTGCGCGGGTATCTGGATCTTTCCCGCGGCCAGCGCATTCTGGATCTGGGCAGCGGGAAAGGCGCCTTCTGTGGAATGCTCGCGCGCGCGGGCTATCGGGCGGTGGGCGTCGATCCTTCGCTCCCTGCTTTGTCGATCGCCCGGAGCTATGTCGACGCCGAGGGCCGCTTCGCGGCGGCAGTAGGGGAGGCCCTCCCCGTCTCTTCGGAAGGATTCGACCGGGCGGTCTCTGTCTGCGTCCTCGAGCATACGAAGGACGACGCGCGGGTGCTGTCGGAGATTCACCGCGTCTTAAAGCCCGGCGCCCTGCTCGCGATTTCGGTCGATAGCTTGAATTCCCCCTACGTCTCCGCGGAGTTTCGAGGCCATCACGTCCGCGAATACCGGTGCAACCAGCTCTACGACGAGGGGAAGATGCGGGCGCTTCTCGCGGCGGCGGGATTCGACGTGCTCGAAAGCCGGTATCTCTTCACGGGACCGGTGGCGATCGCGATCCTGCGCTGGGGCTCGCGCTTCCACTATCGCGGGCCCTTCGTTCTTGCCTTTCCCCTCATCTATCCGTTTCTCTGGCTCGACCACGTGGGGGGCCGCGCGCGAAAGAGCGGCATGATCCTCGCGGTCCAAGCACGCCGACGAGGTTGAGATCGACTTATATCAGATCTGATATAAGTCTTGTGAAGGCGGGCGGGTCCTGCCGCCGGCCACAAGCTGGCTGCAGCCCTCGGTTAGAAAGTTTGCGGCGCCGGTCGCGCAGCGACTGCCGCGTCGCCTGTCGGTGACGCCGGACTGAGTCGCCTCCGTTTAGAAAAGTTAATTGGCCCTCGCAGCGGGCCGGTGCAATTGTTCCTCTCGGACGGCGCACCGGACCGAATCGTCTCGATGCCTGAATGCGGCTGCGCCGTCTGAGCGGAGCGGCGGCCAAACTCGTCTCTCAGCGTCAGAGGCCGCCGCGTCCCCGCGAGGGAGATGCCCGCGAGCGAACGAGCGGCTCTCAGCAGAGTAACTGATTGAGCCGGGGACTACTGGGCGCGGTTTTTCTCGAAGCCGGCCATCGCAGCGAGCACGGGCAGCGCGTTGCCGCGGTTGAAGAGGAGCATCGTCCGCGTGTTGCATTCGTGCGTGCACTTGCAAAGGGTGCGATGTTTCTCGTCGTTGAACTCGCGCGCGCCTTCGCCTTCGCGGATCTTTCGGAAGTCGTAGCCGAAGTCACGGACGTTGCCGAGCGACTGACCGATCAGCTCGCATCCGTAGACGAACCCGTCTTCGGAGAGCACGTACTCGCGTTCTCCCGCCAGACAGAACTGCTCGAACGGGGCTCCCTTGGCCTGGCGCGCGATGTACTCGTAGCGCAGCCGGTTGATCTCCCGCCGTGCCCGGGTGCGCACGCCGCGCCAGCCGGTTCGGATCTCCTCGATCGGATAGCGAGAGTCCTGCTTCTGCGAGATGCGCTCGTAGAGGTCGACGTCCAGGTTCTCCTTGAGCGTCGGGTCATAGGCCTCGCCCCGGATCAGGTTGATCGAGTGCTGGTGGGGCCGGAAGGTCTCGTAGACGTAGTCGCAGAAGGACTCGAAGTCTTTCTGGTTGTCGCGCATGAAGACGGTCGTGACGCCGACGGTCAGGTTGGGCGTGCGCCTGGCGAGCGCGAGCAGAGACGTCAGCGTCGCGACCGCCCGGTCGTAGAGGCCCGGAAGACGCCGGACGAAATCGTGGTACTCCCGAAACCCGTCGATCGACACCGTGACGCCGAAGGAGAGCTCGGGATCGATTCCGCAGATGCGCTCGGTCACGGACGTGATCTCGTCCGGTCCGAAGCCGTTGGTCGGCACGGAGCAGGTGAAAAAGCGGGTTCGCTCGAAGTAGAGACGGACCATTTCCGGAAGGTCTCGCCGCAGAAAAGGCTCGCCGCCGCCGATGAGCAGGAGCCGGATGGGAGGCAGAGTGCGCGTCAACTTGTCGATCTCGTCCAGAGTGAGCTCGTTTTTCCCGGCGTTGATCGGATAGAAGCAATGGGCGCAGCGCGCGTTGCAGACCGACGTCACGAAATGGGTCCACTGTGCGATCGCGTCGCCCGGCGCGATCCAGTCGTGCGCCAGGGCCAGCCCTTGCCGAAGGCGTGCGCTCATGCCCGCGCTTCCATTTCCCGGGCTCTCTCGAAAATACCGGTCCGCTTGAACTGACGCCGCGCCTGGAGAAAGCCGCGAATTCGCGCGAGCTCGCCGGCCACGAGCCAGGGAAAGAGAACCAGCGCCCGCCCGACGCGGCCGGATCGAATCATCCGGCCCAGAACGATCCAGAGATGCGGGAACAGAGCGAGGAGCACCGGGAAGCGAACGAGCACCCGGCCGGGCCGATCGTGGAGCACGCGTGTCCGGTAGATCGTCCGCCCGCAGTCGACCTGCCGGCGCCAGAACGTACGCGCGTTCAAACGCTCGTGCTGGTGAGTCATCAGGATGCCCGGGTCGTACCAGAGCTTGCCGCCGCGCTCACGCACGGCGGCTCCGAACGACGCGTCCTCTCCCAGGTTGGTCTCGACGAACCGCACCGAGCCGACTGCCGACTTTCGGTAAGCGATCGCGAGCGTGGGGATCAGTGATTTCTCGCATCCCCCGCGATTGTCGATCCACTCGGAGTGGTTCAGATAGAGATCCAGGTCGCCCCAAAGTCCCGGCCGGCCGTTGCGAACCCGGCCGCCGACGGCCACGACGTCGCGATCCGACTGGAAGACGCGGCGCACGCGCTCCAGCCAGTCGCGCGGAGCGATGACGTCCGCGTCGAGGAAGGCGTAGACATCTCCGCCGGCGGCCTCGATCCCGATGTTGCGCGCGCCTCCCGCGTTGCGGCGCGTCTCTGTGCGAAGCACCCGCGCTCCCGCCCGCCTCGCGGCCTCGGCGGTCGCGTCGGTCGAGGCGTCGTCGACGACGAACACCTCCGCGGGCGGCTCGCTCTGCTCGAGCGCCGACCGGACCGCGTCGGCGACGATGCGCTCGCCGTTGCGGCAGGGGATGATGACCGACACACGCATGGAACTCTTGATTGTATCTGTCGCCGGCGCACCTACATAAAATCCGCAGATGGTCCGAACACCCTGGGCCAAGTTCTCGCTTCCGGGAGACGGAAATTCCTATGCGTGCGGGCATTCGCGGGAGTTCCGCCAGACGCTGCGCGAAATTTTCGGCCCGCTCGTCGAGTGGGCTCCGCAACTGCCCGCGGGACGGCACGCGTGGCTGATGATCGAAGTGCAGGCCGAAGGTTCGCTGCCGGCTTTCTTCCGGGATCTCCAGATGCGTCTCGAGCCCTCGGGCTCGCTCTGGGTCGTTCTGCCGAAAAAACCGTTCGCCGCGGCGAGCGGGTTCCCCTTCTCCTGGAGCGACGTGCAGCAGGCCGGGCTCGCGGCGGGACTCGTGGACAACAAGATCGCCGCGTTCTCGCCGCGCCTGACCTCGATTCGGTTCGTCATTCCTCTTTCGCGGCGAAAGGCCGCCGCCGTGGCCGCGCGCGAGAAGCACTAGGGCTACCGTACGACGCGTACAATGCGCCTCCGATCATGAGAGAGCCGGCGACGATCGTGGGCGCGGGCCTTGCGGGCGCCGAGTGCGCCTGGCAGCTGGCGCGCCGCGGCCACCGCGTGCGGCTTTACGAGATGCGGCCGAAGGTCAGGACCGAAGCCCACCAGACCGACCGATGCGCGGAGCTCGTCTGCTCCAACTCGTTCCGCTCCGACAACCCCTTGAACGCGGTCGGACTTCTGAAACGCGAGATGGAGGCGCTCGACTCGCTCGTGATCGCGGCCGCCCGCGCGGCCGCGGTGCCCGCGGGCGACGCGCTCGCCATGGACCGGCACGTCTTCGCCGATCGCGTGACGGCGGCGCTCGAGGAGCGGCCCGAGATCGAGATCGTGCGGGAAGAGGTGCGCGCGGTCCCGCCCCAAGGATTCGTCGTGCTGGCGACGGGTCCCCTCACTTCACCGACGCTCGACCGTGCGATCGGTGAGCTTCTGGGAACCGAAGACCTCTACTTCTACGACTCGATCGCTCCGGTCGTGGCGGCGGATTCGCTCGACTTCTCGAAGATGTACGCGATGTCGCGCTACGGCAAGGGCGGCGGCGCCGATTACTGGAACTGTCCGATGACGGCGCAGGAATACGAGACCTTCATCGATGCGCTTCTCGCGGGCGAGACCGTTCCCGTGAAGGATTTCGAGAAGGGGATCTATTTCGAGGGCTGTCTCCCCATCGAGGTCATGGCGGAGCGGGGGAGAGAGACGCTCCGTCATGGCCCCCTGAAGCCGATGGGCCTCGCGGACCCGAGGACCGGGAAAACTCCTCACGCGGTCGTGCAGCTGCGCCAGGACGATCTCGCGCGCGAGCACTACAACCTCGTCGGTTTCCAGACGAAGCTCAAGGTGGGCGAGCAGCAGCGAATCTTTCGCACGATCGCGGGGCTCGAGAACGC
>DATDNV010000475.1:0-2435 GCA_036518075.1 Thermoanaerobaculia bacterium | reverse complement strand
AGCACGCGCACGAGGGCGACGTGGAATCGACTCCCCTGCCCAAGCTCGCTCTCGGCCCAGATCCTTCCCTTGTGAGCCTCGACGATTCCCTGGCAGATCGCGAGTCCGAGGCCGGTGCCCCCCTGCTCGCGCGTCGAGGATTCCTCGACCTGATAGAACTTCCCGAAGATTCGCTTCAGATCGCCCGCCGCGATCCCCTTCCCGCGGTCGCTCACGATGAGCTCGTGCTCGCGCTCGTGCTCGACGACTTCGATCGTGACCTTGCCGCCCGGCTTCGAGAATTTGATCGCATTCGAGATCAGGTTCTCGAGCACCTGC
Organism: Thermoanaerobaculia bacterium; assembly: GCA_036518075.1. GTDB lineage: Bacteria > Acidobacteriota > Thermoanaerobaculia > UBA5066 > Gp7-AA6 > DATDNV01. The sequence continues at coordinate 2,117 of DATDNV010000475.1, read as the reverse complement.
GTGATCCGGTTCTCGTCCGCGTAGACCACGGCGACACGAGACGGGATACGGGCCTCGATCTCGATGCCAGCGCCTCCGGGAAGCTTCGGGATCCAGAAGAGACATTTCTCGATCAGCTCGTTCAACGAGGTCGGCGCGAGATGGAGCGAGAAGACGCCGGCTTCGATCTTCGAGACATCGAGAATGTCCTTCACCAGGCGGATCAGACGCTCGACCGACTCCTGGCAGAATCCGATCAGCTGACGCTGATCGGTCGAGTATTCGAATTGCGGCGAGTGGACGAGCACGTCGAGCGAGCTCTTGATCACGGTGAGCGGGGTCCGCACTTCGTGCGAGGCGATCGAAAGGAATTCGCTCTTCGAGCGGTCCACCGCTCTCACTTCCTCGAAGAGGCGGGCGTGGCTCACGGCCGCGGAGACCTGGGCCGCGAAGAGGGAGCCCAACGAAACGGCGTCCTCCTGGAACTGCGGGAGATCCCCCAACGCGAGGAGCACACCCAGCATCTCGTTTCCGATTCGAAGCGGCGCGACCAGCGCGTACGGCCCGGGGCGCGACTGGAGGCATCCGAGGCCGGCGGCTTCGAATTCGGCGCGGGAGAGAACCCGCGTCTCGGTGCGCAGGACGAGCTTCAAGGGATCGAGGGCTGCCTCCCAGCCTTCGAACGCGACCTCGTCGGATCCCGATCGTGACCAGTGCCGAACGACCGATCCGCGTAGGTCCGCCACGCCCGCGTACGCTTCCACGCCGCCGCAGATCGCCTGGAACCCGCCCGCCGCGACGACGAGCATGCGCGTCACGTCGAGATTCGAAGCGGCCTCGAGCCCGAGCCGGTGCAGACTTCGCAGGCGCTCCTGCTGCGCCCAGCTCCTGGCCTGGGATTGCTGGAGGCCCTCGGCCATCCGGTTGAACGCCCGCGCGAGCGCGCCGAGCTCATTCGAGCGCGCCTCGCCTCCGACCCGGGCTTCCAGATTTCCGAGGGAAATCTCCTCCACGCCTCGCGACAGATCTTCGATCGGCCGCGTCACCCATTTCGCCATCAAGCTGCTCGCCATCACGCTGAGCGCGAGTCCCAGGAGAAAGATTCCCACCGAGACGTACGCGAGGAGCCGCGCCTCGGATGCGAGGGTGGCGGCGCTCATCTCGACCACGGCGAGACCGATTGCCTCGCCCGCGATGGTGCGGATCGGCGCGACGGCGATCACGCGCGCCTGATCGGGGCGCATGAGCTCGAAGATCCGCGCGGCCGAGCTGTTCATGCCGCGATGGATCAGGTCGGCGGGAACGTCCTTCGGCGGCGGCGATCCGATTGGGAGCCGTCCGCTCCGGATCGATTCGTCGTCGTCGGGGCCGGAGCTTCCCAGGTCGACGACGATGCCCCAGGTCCCGAGCTGGCCCAGCGGCGCGAGCGTGAAGAGATGGAAGATCGCGGGGTTCGCACGGCGAAGCGCACCGAGGTTCGTGACAATGTTCCGGTACGCATTGGTGTTCATGTCCGGCGGCTCGCGAAGCTGTCGATGGTCTTCCAGCGCGATGAGCGAAGCGGCGGTTTCGGCGGCGGATACCGCGGTGCTTCCGACCTGCCGCCGAAGCGCGGCCTGGCCGTTCTGGTAAAGCAGGAAGGTGGCGAGTAGGAGGAATGCGCTCCCCACGGCAACGAGGAGAACCTGAAGCTCGCCCTGAAGATTTCGGGGCCCGAGGAAGCGCATGGCCTTGAGGTTCAACTCCTCTTGAAATTAGGATTTCCGCCGGGCGCGCGTCCCTCCTTTCGAGTCCTCGAGGAGGTAACCGTGCGCAAGGATTTCGTCCCTCAATTCATCGGCCCTCCGCCAATTCTTCTGGAGCCTGGCCTCTTCCCTTTGCTGCACAAGGGCTTGCACGCCTTCCGGGACAGCCTCTTCTTCCTTCCGGAGGGGTCCCCGGAAGAGCCCGATCACCTCTCCCAGACTCCGAAGCTTCCGGCAGGCGGCGGGGACGGCGGCCCGTTCGGCAGCCGGCGCGTCCGGGTCCGCGGCGCGATTGATCGCTTTCGCCATCTCGAAGAGATGGCCGTGCGCCTTCGCGGTGTTGAAATCATCTTCCATCGATTCCGTGAACTCGGTTTCGAGCGTGGCGACCTC
>DATDNV010000474.1:0-6430 GCA_036518075.1 Thermoanaerobaculia bacterium | reverse complement strand
GATCTTCATCGGCCTGACGGCAACCTCATTCTGGATCGAAGATCGAATCGGCATTTCGCCGCCGGTGTTCAACCTGATGCAGTTCGGCCGCTACCCTCTCACGATCTACGATGCCTGGGTCCGGTTCGCGCTCTCGTTTCTGATTCCCTTCGCTTTTGCGTCGTTCTACCCCACAGCCCGCTTTCTCCATCGCGCCGAGTTCCTGCGGGAGTTCTGGGGAGTGCCGCTCGTCGCGGCCGTCTCGCTCACTCTCGCGCTCTCGATCTGGAAAGCCGGCGTGGCGCGATACCACTCGACGGGAAGCTGAGAATCAGCGGTCTCGGTCATCTCGAGCGCTCTCACTTAGTCATCCGGAGCGCGCCCTTACTTTGTCATCCCGAGCGCAACCTTACTCTGTCATCCCGAGCGCAACCTTACTTTGTCATCCCGAGCGAAGCGAGGGATCTGGCCCCGTTAGGAGCAGCGAGGGTAGATTCCTCGTCGCTTCGCTCCTCGGAATGACAGAAGTGCGGCGCTCGTCGGAATGACAGAAACCTGAGCGGTTTAACGCCGGGAAGCTGGTCCGGTCTCCGCCTGTCTCTTGCGGCGCCGGGCGAGCTTCTTTCTCATCTTTGGACGGCGTTTTCCATACGTGCCGCGATGGATCTTCCCGCGTCGCGATCTCTGATCACCTTTTCCCAAGCCGCACCTCCATGACTGTTATGTCAGATCTGATATATTCCCCGGGCAGATTCCTCGTCGCTCCGCTCCTCGGAATGACATGAAAAGAGAGTAGCTACTCGGAAAGACATGAAAAGAGAGTGGCTACTCGGAATGACATGAAAAGAGCTCCTCGGAATGAAACCTCATCGCCACACCTGCCCGAGCCGCGCAAACAGGCCGGCGTAGACGCGGATGCCGTCCCAGAGGTTCTGCAGCCGCAGGTTCTCGTTCGCCGCGTGCTGATTGTTGTCGTGGTTGGCGATCGGCACACCGATGATGGGAACGCCGAGCTTCTCGGCGAAGAGCGACATCGGAATGCTCCCTCCGAGACTCGGGAGCTGGATGACCGGCCCTCCGGCCGCCTCCTCGATCGCGTCGACGACCGCCCGGCCCGCCGGAAGATCCATCGGCGTGCGGTAGCCGGGATACCCGGTCCCCCACTGGAGCCGCGCCACTTTCGGATGCGTCCGCCGCGTTTCCGCATCCGGCGCCTCGTGAACGATGAAATATCCCTGTCCGCGGACGTGAGCCTCGACGGAGGCGCGAACCGCCTCGAGCGTCTGATCGGGCACCAGCCGGAAGTCGATCGAGGCCGTGGCTTCGGTGGGAATCGAGTTGGTCGCCGCCGCGCCGACGTCGCCCCCGCGGATGCCGCGAAAATTGAGGGCTGGCCGCTGGATCGCCTCGGTCAGGGATTCGCCGCGCCCTTCGCTGTGTCCAAGCTGGAGCGCCGTCATCAGATCCGCGTCGGCCGAGGGCACCTCCGCGAGCGCTCGACGCTCGGCAGCAGAGAGCGGCCGAACCTCCTTGTCGAAACCCGCGATCCGAATGAATCCGTCGCTGCTTCGCATGCTCGCGAGAAGCTCGACGAGCGCGGCGATCGGATTGGGCGCCCAATTGCCGTAGTGTCCGCTGTGAAGGCGGCGCGCGGGCCCGTAGGTCGTGATCTCGAGATCGGTCGTCCCGCGCGCTCCGAAGAAGATCTGCATGCGGCGGCTCTGATGGACCGGACCGTCGCAGAGAATCCAGAGGTCGCTGCGCAGCCGGCTCGCGTACTTGTCGAGATAAGCGGCCAGGTGGGGGGAGCCGGCCTCCTCCTCTCCCTCCAGGAAGAGCTTCAAGTTGACCGAGACGGGAATCTTCGCGTCCGCCAGGGCATCCAGGGCCGCCATCCATCCCACCAGGGGCGCCTTGTCGTCGGATGAGGAGCGCCCGTAGAGCCGCCATTCCGGATCGAGGGGCGCGTGGAGAGACTCGAGGGGGATGTCGCGGCCGCCGGCTCCGATCGGCCCCTCTCGAAGGACGGGCTTCCAGGGACCCGCGAACCAGTCCTTGGGGTCGACCGGCTGGCCGTCATAGTGCGCGTAGAAGACGACGGTCCGCTTTGCGCCGGGGGCGTCGCGCTCCGCCAGGACGACCGGCGGCGCGCCTTCCACGCGGAGCAGCTCGCCGCGGATCCCTCGGCTTTTCAGAATCTGCAGGATGCGCTCGGCATTGCGCTCGATGTTGGGCTGATCGGACGCGAGATTCGGGATCGCGAGAAAATCCGCCAGCTCTTTGACGATCTGAACCTGGTGAGCGGCAGTCCAGGATTGAACACGCTCGCGCCACGCCGGACCTTTCCCGGCCGCCTTCCCCTCTCGAACGGAGAGCAGAAGCGCGAAGAAGAGGAGCCGAGCCGCAGTGCGGCGAAAGCGCATCATGTCAGGCTCTCGGTCGCGACCGGCTCGTCCGGCGCCACAGACGTCACCGCGGGATCGCGCTTCGCTCCCGCGAGCACTCCTGCAACCGCGATCACGATCACCGCGAGAGACAACCATCCGGCCGCCTGGTCAGCCGGCGCGGGCTGTTCGAGGAGTCTCGCCACCACCGGCCCGCCCGAGACGAAAGCTCCGAAAAGAACCCACGCCGCGACGTGGTCGCGCAGGAGAACGAAGGCGGTGAGACCCAGCCAGGCGGCGGTGACCAGGTCGGGCACGAGAGTCCCCAGGAACCCGAGGACCGTGTGAAACGAGGTCGGCATCAAGACGAGTGCGATTCCGACGAGAACGAGAATCCGGCCCGCCGGCTTGCGGAAGAATTCCTCCCGCGCAGCGATCACGACGACCCCCGCGAGCGCGCCCGCGGCGAGCGAGAAACGGAGCGCTCCCCACAAGACCGAGACGGCCGGAACGGCGGCTTCGAGCACCGGCGGGAGCGCGGGCTGTATTTCGAAGAGGTCCGGGACCCGCTCCGACAACGGCCGAGACCAACGCTCGAGCCCGATGACGCCCACGGCGCCGATGGCGGCTCTCAGCAAGGCGTCGCCGATCGTTCCCTGAGTGCGCAAGGCGCGCCTCCAGCCGGGCCGCGCCCCTTCCATGAGCACGAAAGCGATCAGAACGCCGCAAACGACGACGATTCCGAAAAGGCCCCAACCGACCACCACGAACGTCACGAAGCTCGAGAGGGGACGCTCGGTCGTGTAGAGACGCATGGCCGCCGGCGCGTTGTTCGCGATCGCGGCCAGCGCCACGAGTCCGATCGCGGCGAGCCCGAGGCGCCATTTCTTCCATCCGAACCCCTCCGCTTTCACGAGCCGGATGAACAGAACGATCGCGATGCCGATGAAGGCTCCCATCGCGATGACGCGCAACCCGATCAGGATCGGTTCGAACAGGCCCTGCCGGCGATACTCGCGCGCGAAGGCTTCGGGAATCCGGATCGATGGGTAGAACGCGGCGAGCGCGGACCCGTGAAAGACGGCGGTCAGGCGGGCGCGTGCCTCACCAATGCCTCCCGGATCCGATTCCAGGACGACCGTCGTGTCGGTCCGCTTGGGCCGAGTCTTTCTGCCGACCTCGAGAACCCGGTAGGAGGCGGCCGGGTATCCCAGCTTTTCCGCTGCTTCGCGCGCGCGCTCTCTCGCGCGCGCTTCGGTCGGAGCCTCGCCCGAAGGCGCCGCCTCCTCGACGGGATTGAGGAACCCGATCACGCGATTGCGGCGCGAATCAACCAGGACCTTCCACTCCTCCTTTTCGAGAGGACGGAAGAACCGCGTCACCCAGAACGCGAGCGGGAGCCGATCGCTCGCCAGCCGCTCGATCGCCTGCGGCCCACCCTGCTTGAACACGTAGAGCGCGTTCTCCTCCGCGAAGCCCGGAATCCGACCGACCTCATCCGGGTGCGCCTGACGCGCCTGCTCATCGTCGGTAAAACCGCTTCCCGAATAGGTCACCAGGTGAAAGGGCTCGGGAGCGATCCCATTGGCTCGAAGGAAGTCGCGCGCCATCTCCGTGGAGTTGCGGCGCCCGATCGCGTCCTCGACGAGATGCCTGGTGAAGCGGGATGGAATCAGGAACGACGCCGATGCGACCACGGCGACCGCGCCGGTCCACAGGAATACTCCGGGCCGGACCGCGCGCACCCGCGGCGCGCGCTCCTGGACCGAAGGCGCCGGCGGCGGCGCCGGAACGAAGCCCTCGTCTCCGTTGGTCAACCCGGTTTCGCTCTGGAATCCTCCCCGCCGCAAATAGAGCGCCAGCGACACGGCCAGGGGAAGGATCAGGATCAAAGAGGAGAGGCTCCCGGAAACGACGAAATAGAGATTGCGGGAACGCAGGAGGAGGAACGCGGTGTAGAGCGCGTCGACCGTGAAGTGCCAGACCAGAAGCGGCCAGGCGCCGAACCGCAACATCAGCGCTCCGATGACGCAGCCCGCGATTCCGACCTCGATGCCTCGGATGTAGAAGGGTTGGTTGGGATACGCCGCGTGGTTGAAGCCCCAGATGAACGCGGGAAGGACGACCGCGACGAGCCGGCCGGTGCCGAGCTTGTCGAGGAACGAGATCGAGAACATCCGGCTCGTGCCCTCCTCGAGGACGGCCGGGAGAAAGCCGACGAAGAGCACCGTGACCCACGGGATCGCGGTATTCAGAATGTCGTCGTAGGGAATCTCGGCGGGCGCCCACGCGCCCAACTTCTCCGCGACGACGTAGAAGACCGCCTGGTAGGCGAAGAAGAAGGCGGTCAGTGCATAGCCCAGCAGCAGTCCGAGAAAGAAGCGCTTCGAGCGCAGCCCGCGCCGCGAGAAGAGGCCCGAGAACGACAACTGTCCGGGAAAGCGCTCGCGGTAGATGGGCTCCGCCGCGGCGACGACGACGGCGATCCCCGCGCCGATCCCGATGGCCCCGAGAATTCCGAAGACGATGCGCGTCACGATGTGAGAGGAGAGGGGGCTGGCGGTGTCGTAACCGTAGAGGGTGAGCGGCAGATTGTTGACGATCGCGAGCAAGGACAGGAGAAAGGCGACCAGCCCGAAGCCTCCGACCACGCGCCAGCGCACGTCTCTCCGGACGATGCGAGTGATGAGAACCACCAGCAGGGCAAGAAACGTGACGATCAACGCGAAGTTTCCGATCACGTTCGCCGTCTCGTTCTTGGAGCGGAGCTTGGCGTAGTCGCGAGTCCAGGACTCCGGAACGTGTACGAACTCCCGAAAGCCGGTCAGCTCGTTTCCCGTGATGATCGTTTCGTACCGGACCGTCGCCTCCGCCATCCGGAAGCCGGGCTTCTCGTCGACGAAGCGCCAGTCGCGCCGATGCGGCCGTTCGGTCGGAGTAGCCTCGATCGACTTGAGGTCCGGCCCGAGACCGCGGGAGGCGAGAAACTTCTGAGACAAGGCGCGCGCGTCTTCGAGAGCGAGACTGGCGCCCGGCGCATCGTCCCGCCGGACCGAATCGAAGGAGGCGAGGTCGCCCAGCGGGGTGATCGCGACTCGCTCCTCCTCCTTCACGCCCGAGCGGAACCACCGCATTTGCCACAGCCAGACCTTGGCTTGTCGGCCGTAGAAGGCGCCGGCCTTTTCGAGCCCGAGCTCCCGCTCGAGGTACACCTTGGGCTCGTCGTCGACCGAAAAGCGTCCGGCAAAGCGATGATCGGTGACGGACCGGCCGCGCTCGGAGAGAAACTTCTCGGCGGACACCCTCGCCTGGCCCCGGTTCACGCGAAACTCGATCGAAGCCTCCGGGAACGCGCGGCGAAAGAGAGCGGCGGTCAGGAGGCCGCCGACGACGATCACCGCCAGGCACAGCGCGATGAGTCGAAGGTCTTTCTTGTCGAGTTTTTCCATTGGTTACTAAAGAAGTGACGAGTGATCAGTGACGAGTGACAAGAGGGAGTGGCAAGAAGCGATCATCACCTGTCACGAGTCACTTGTCACTTGTCACTTCATCCTACCAAGACGCTCCCGCCATTTACGTTGAGCACTTCTCCCTGTACGAAGCGGGCGAGGTCGGACACGAGAAAGAGGATGGCGCCGGCGATCTCCCCGGGCTCGCCGACCCGGCCCAGCGGAATCGTCCTCTCGATCTCCGATCGAGAGGAGGCGTCGGCCAGAGTGGCGGCGGTCATGTCGGTCGCGACCCATCCGGGCGCCACGCAATTGACTCGGACGCCGTGAGGGCCAAGCTCCGCCGCGAGAGACTTCGTGTAGGAGATCAACGCTCCCTTTGACGCCGCATAGGCCGCGTGCTTCGACTCGCCTCTCTGCCCGGCGGTCGAGGAAACAAAGACGATCGAGCCTTTTTCTCGGACGAGATGCGGAATCGCAGCGTCGGTGACTAGGTAGGCCCCTTTCACGTTGACCGCCAGCGTCCGGTCCCAGACGTCGAGACGTCCGGCTCCCGCGATGTCCTCTTCCCATATCCCGGCATTGTTCACGACGATGTCGAGGCGCCGCCACCGGGCG
>DATDNV010000473.1:0-2253 GCA_036518075.1 Thermoanaerobaculia bacterium | reverse complement strand
ACATGGTCGCCGGTCTTCCAGACGCGATCGAGCACGAGGTAGCTGCTGGGCGTCGCGAAGGCGGGCAGCGTCTCGCCGTTGATTCGAACTCGGCCGCCGCGTGTCGCCCACCACGGGATGCGCAGACTCAAAGCCATCGGCACGGGTGTGTCGGCGGTGAAGGTCAGCCGCGTGCGCTCTTCGTCGGGGAACGCGGTTTCTTGCCGAACTCGCAACCCCTTCTCCGGCCAATGAAGCTCCGAAGGGATGAACAGATTCACGTATAGGCCCGCTCCGTCGTGGAAGTAGATGCTGTCGGCGAGCTTGGCGAATTCCTCGACGCCGGTCCCGGTGCAGCACCAGAACGCGCCGAGCGGTTGTCCATAGAACTTCCAGTAACCGGAAGCGAGCGGGTAGTAATACATGAGCGTGCCGTCCCGCGGGTTCTGAGTCCCCATGCGGCTGTTGAAGAGCGCCCGCTCGTAGTAGTCGGCGGCCCTCGGGTCGGCATTCCACGCGAAAAGGGAGCGGGTCAGCTTCATGAGGTTGTAGGCACAGCAGCATTCGGCCGTCGAGGAGGAGAGCTCGCTGGCCAAACGGCCGGGACCCGTCTCCCAGCGCTCGCCGTTGCTCGTGTTGCCGGTCACATAGCTGCGCGCGCCGGTCACTTCCGACCAGAAGTATTCCGCCACGTCACGGTAATACTTTTCGCCGGTGAGCTCGTAGCGCCGCGCGGCGCCGATGACCTTGGGGATCTGCGTGTTGACGTGGAGACCCTGGAGCTCGTCGCGGCGGGCGGCGAGCGGTTCGAAGAACGCGCGGTGGTCGAACCGATGGGCCAGGTCCCGATGCTCCTCGTTTCCCGTGATCGCGAAGAGACGATAGAGCCCGTCGTTCATCCCGCCGAACTCGACGAGGAGAATCCTTTCCATCTGGGTGTCGGAAAGTCCCTTGGTCCAGGTCCGGATCCAGCCCGCGAGGTTCTTGGCGACTTCGAGCGCCTGCGCGTTGCCGCAGAGCTCGTAGACGTCCAGGTGCCCCGCCAGAATCTTGTGGAGGGTATAAAAGGGCGCCCAGACTTTCGCCCCGTTTCGCAGGCGATCGAAGAGCTCGTCCGGAAAGGCGCTCAAGTAGCCGTTGCGGTGAGCCTGCTGGCATTTTGCGAGCTCCGACACCATCGAGGCCGCCCTGGCCTTGAACCACTCGTCTCCGGTCGCGGCGTAGGTGAGCGCGCAGGCGGAGAGGAAGTGTCCTCCGGTGAAGTGGCCGCGCAGCTCGCAATCCGGTTTTTCCCATCCCCCGAGTGGTTCGGCCGACGACGACAGACCGGCATTGACGCGGAAGGTGTGAAGCAGACGATCTTCCGGCATTGACTGGAGGTATTTCGAGTTGCGAGTCTGGGCGTCGAGAAATGGGCCCGGCAGCAGTCGGACCTGTCTCAGCGGAAATGGTCTGATCGCGCCCGCCGGCGCGGCGGCTTTCGCCGCGAGTGACGAGTCCTCGGCCGCAACCGCCTCTCCCGGCAAGGCAAGAACCAGCGCTCCCGCGGCGGCCGTCGAAGTCAGAAATTCCCGGCGGGTCGGTCGCTTGCGTTCGGCCATGTCCGAAACGCTACGTTGGGCGACGGGGGCCGTCAAGCGTTGCCCGGCGGGTCAATGATCCGCGTCAGATTCCCGCCAGGCCCGGCTCGATGCGGGTGAAGCCCTGATCGGCGGCCCACAGGTCCATGGACAGCGACAGGAGGTCGTCGACTTCGGGAATCGGGCGCGCGTCTTCGGAGAGGTCGATCGATTTTACGTACCGGCGGCAGGTCTCGCACGTTTCGATCCTTACCGTCGGGTATTTCTCGTTTTGAAACGCCGGAAGCTTGTGCGGATCCTCCTCGAAGCACGACGGACAGAGGATCCGCCCGAAGAGCCACTCCCCGCCGCAGAGCGCGCAGCCGAGCGCTCGCCTCGCGCCTTCCATGAGAGAGCCTTCCCGGCGGGCCGAGACCCACGGTCGGCCGCCGCAGAACGGACACTGTCCCCGCCGGTGCACGCGATCCGGCGCGCGGTTCATTGACCGCAGACACTCGACGTAGGGCCGCAGGGTCGCTCGCGAAAGGTAATCGTCCGCCGACGAGCGATCGCTGGACCAGTAGACTTGCAGCCGGCTCTGGGCGGTCGAGGGCAGGTCTTTCTGTCGGACACGCGCTTCTTCGGAGAGCGCCGGCGGGCCCTCTTCGGCCGCGTAACGAAGGAGATAGGAGACTCGATCTCGAAACCGATCGAC
>DATDNV010000472.1:0-17741 GCA_036518075.1 Thermoanaerobaculia bacterium | reverse complement strand
GGAAGCTCCCTGCGAGATCATCAAGATATTGATCCGCTCGACCGCGCGGAAGACGCGGCCGGCGAGGCCCGCCGTGAATTTCAGATCCTGGCCCACGAGACAGACGATCGCCCGATGACCCGCGACCTCGACGGACGCGAGCTCTTCGATCTCGCGCCGGATTTGGGGCAGGTGAGACGCGTCGTCGACCGTCACCGAAACCGAGATTTCGGAGGTCGCCACCATGTCGACCGAGGTTTCCTGACGGGCGAAGACGTCGAACAGAGTCCGGAGGAAGCCGGAGGCCATCAGCATCCGGCTGGTCACGACATCCAGAGTCGTGATCCCGCGTTTGAAGGCGATCGACCGGATGGGCCGATCGCCGGCGGCAACCGTCGGGCGGATCTCGGTCCCCGGCCGCTCCGGATGGCGGGAGTTGCGGATGCGGACCGGAATTCCCTTTTCGATCGCGGGCGCGAGCGTGAGCGGATGGAGCACGCGGGCGCCGAAATAAGCGAGCTCGGAGGCCTCTTCCGAGGAGATCTGCCCGATCACGCGCGCCTCCGGGACGATCTGCGGATCCGCCGTCATCATTCCGTCGACGTCGGTCCAGATCTCCACGGCCGACGCTCCCACCGCCGCCCCGAAGATCGCGGCGCTGTAGTCGGAACCGCCCCGCCCCAGAGTCGTCGTCTGACCGGAATGGGTTGCGCCGATGAAGCCACCGAGGACGGGGATCTGTCCCTGAGCGGCCGGGCCGGCGATTCGCTGTCCGGCGCGCCGCGCGATTTCCGCGAAGTCCGGCTGCGCGCGGCCGAAGCGCTCGTCGGTGAGGAGCACTTCGCGCGCGTCGACCCAGACCGCGGGCAGCCCGTGCAGCGCGAGCGCTTCGACGGCGACGACCGAGGACACGAGCTCTCCGTGCGAGAGGAACTGGTCGCGGCTTGCCGGCGGCACCAGCCGCAACGCCGCGACGGCGCGCGTCATGCGATCGAGCTCGTCGAAGTTTCCGGCCAGTCGCCGGGCCACGCGATCCGCATCGCGCCCGAAGAACTCCTGTACGGTCGCCAGCGTGTCGCGCCGCACGCGGGACACGCGCTCGACCGCCGACCGTTCGTCGCCCGCGACGGCCAGGTCGAGCGCCTCGACGAGCCGGTTCGTCGTCTTTCCCATCGCCGACACCACGACGGCGGGCCGCTCCGAGGCGGCGCGCGACACGATCGCCGCGAGGCGCTCGATGGCGGGACCGTCCTCGACGGAAGTACCGCCGAATTTCTGGATGATCAGTCGAGCAGTCCCTTCGCGGCGGCGCACTCCGCGTTCAAGATCGATCCTCCGGCGGCGCCGCGCACCGTGTTATGGCCGAGCGCGGTGAATTTCCAGTCGAGCAGCGTGCACGGTTTCAGGCTCCCCACGATCGTGACCATGCCGCCGCCCGTGTCCACATCGCGGCGAGGCTGCGGCCGATGGAGAGCGCCGGAATAGAGGATCGGCGCTGCCGGAGCGGACGGTAACCCTCGAACCCCTTCGGGGCCGCGAAACTCCTGCCAGGCCCGTGCGACCTCTTCCGGCGAGGCGCGCCGCTCGAGCTCGACCGAGACCGCGAGGGTATGTCCGTCCTCGACGGGGACGCGATAGGTCATCGCCGAAACCGCGATCGGCGCCGGGAGGATCGAGTCCTCTCCCGTCGAGCCCAGGATCTTGAGGAGCTCTCTCTCGATCTTGGGCGCCTCCTCCGGAATGTCGGGGATCACGTTGCCCAGGATGTCGAGCGACGGCACGCCGGGATAACCGGCGCCGGAGACCGCCTGCATGGTCGTGACGAACGCCCGGCGGACGGAGAAGGCCCGATGCAGCGGAGCGACCGCGAGCGCGAGAACGGTGACCGAGCAGTTCGCATTGGTCACGATGGCGCCCTTCCATCCCTGCAGCCGCTGCTGGCGAGGGATCATCGAGAGAGAGTCGGCGTTGATTTCGGGAATGAGAAGCGGAACGTCGGGCTCCATCCGAAAGGCGGACGCGTTGGAGAAGACGAATTTTCCCTGTCGAGCGCAGGCGGACTCGACCTCGCGCGCGACCCCGGCGTCGAGCGCGGAGAAAACGATCCGGCACGGAAGATCTTCCGCAACCGACCGAAGGTTCATGGAAGCCACGCGATCGGGCAGCGGCGTCGACAGCCTCCACCGCGCCGCGTCGGAATAACTCTTCCCCGCCGAGCGGTCCGAGGCGGCGACCGCGGCGAGCTCGAACCACGGATGACTCGACAGCCGCTCGACGAAGCGCTGGCCCACCGTGCCCGTGGCTCCGAGCACGCCGACCGGAATCTTCTGCGGCGTCATCGCGACAGCATAACGCCGGAGTTCCGGCGCGCCTCGCGAGGCCGACGCTCGATTCGGACGCCGTCCCGACTCGTTCGGATCACCGATCCTCTATGATTCTCTCGTGAGCAGCTCGCCTCCTGTGCCGGTGTGCCCCCAGTGTCGCCGCCGCATCGCGGCCTGGAAGCTGGATCACTGCGTCTATTGCGGCGCCGCATTTCCTCCCGGATTCCGCGAGGGATACCCCGAGCCCGAAGCGCTCAAGTGGATCGAGCGGCCCGAGCTCACGCCGGAGGCGGCGAAGCAGCTCCAGCTGATGAAGGTGGTTCCATTCGAGCAGGTCCGAAAGCCGCGTTCGCTCGTTCTTGCGCTCGCCGGGTTTTCGATCCCCGTCTTCGGGGTCATCTTCTACCTCATGTACAAGCTCGTGTATCGCTACTCCGCCCCGGCCGCCGTCGCGATTGTCCTGGGCGGCGCGTTTCTCGTTTTCTATCTCGTGTGGCGGGCCGTGCGATTTCCGGGAACCTCCGGTTGAGGCGGGGGGGCAAAGCTACTCGACGTAGGGAAAGAACTTTCCTTCGATCTGAAAATATCGGCCTTCGGGTTGGACCGTCAGCCGGCAGCGCGTCACCTCGAGCGTCGACGTGAAGGAGACGCCCGGCGCCGACAAGCTGATCGGATAGCGCAAGCCGACCTTCAGAGGATTGTCGAACTCGAATCCGACCCCCTGCGGCGTCACGCTGTAGACGCGCCGGGCTTTCTCCCACCGAATCTTGAGCTCGTACTGTTCGGGCTTGAGACGTCCACCCGAGCTCCCTCTCTTGGGGGCGGAAGGGCTCGGCGGATCGGTTCTTCTCTCCGGCATCGTAGTTTTCGGACTGATCGAACCTCGAACGCCGCTCGGTCCACTTTTGTGGAGCGGATCTTTTTGAGTCTACATCAGTCCTCCGGCTTCGCCGGATCAGGTAGCAAGCATCAGGCCAGGACGTCACGCCGCAGGAAGACTCCGAAGGCCACTGCCAGCGCCGCGAGGGCCCACACGGTGAGCACCACCACGGAGAAGCCCAGCGTGATGCCGGGAATCGGGGGCGGAGACCCGGAGTAGTAGTCGGGCAGCGGAAGGTTGGTCACGAACAGGTATTTCTGCGCTTCCCAGGTCGAAGCGACTCGAGGCAGGATCGTGCCGGCGATGAGCGCGGCGAACATCGTCCCCATTGCCGCGGCGGTCGAGCGCAGGACCACCGATGCCAGGAAGGCGATGGCCCCGACCGCCAGGCAGGCGTACCAGGCGAGGCCGAAGACCAGAATCGTGTCCTGCCAGAGCGGTACGGCGCGAACCGCCGACACGTCGACGGTCCCGCCCGAGGACCGGAACCCCGTCAGGATCGGAGCTCCCCAGCCGCGGAATCCGAAGGCGAGGCCGCCGAAGGCGTACGCCACGACTCCGCCGACGAACACCATGACCGTGATCGCCAGCAGCAGCGCGACGAGCTTCGAGGCGAGCACGCGGGAGCGTCCGACGGGGCGCGTGAGGAGAAGCTTGACGGTGCCCTGCGAAAACTCGGACGAGACGATGTCCGACGCGAAGACCAGCGCGAGCAGCGGCAGAAGCAAATAGCTCGAGGCGTTGGCGAAGACGCGTACGAACATCGCGCCGGACACCGCGTCCGGATCGATGTCGCGGTCCACGTGGTATTGCAGCCGCGCGAGCTCGAACCGCGTCCAGCGCGCCGCCGACTCCGGCATTCGTCCGCTGCGCAGCGCATTCTGCATTCCCGCGATGCGCTCCTGCACACGAACGTGCCAGTCCTGTCCGGAGAAGAAACGCTCTCGTCCCTTCATGCGGGCGAAGACGATCAGCCCGATCAGCGCGACCAGGATCAGAAAGACGACGCGAAATCGACGCTGCTTGAGGAGCTTGAGGACTTCGTTCTCGACTAAAGGAAAGAATCGCATCGGTCGACCTCATCTCCCAGTCACCAGTTGAGAGTCAGGGATTGAGAGCTCCGAGTTCGGAGCCCATTCTCTTCCACCTTTTGCTCACACCGTCTCCCCTCCCGTCACCTCCATGAACACTTCCTCGAGCGTCGAGGACGGCGGCTCGACGGAAAAGAGCTCGACTCCCGCGGCGACGAGAGCGGCGATCGCGGCGGGCGAGGCCGTCCGTGCGAGCACGGCCGACACGGTCGAGTCGTCCATGATCTGAACGGAGGAAACGCCTGGTTGCTGCGACAGCACTTCGAAGGCCTTGGCAGCGGGGCGAAGCGCGAACCGCGTCCGGCCCGAGGCGGATCGCTCCAGCAGATCCTGGACCGAGCCCGTCGCGAGGGTTTTTCCCCGGTGAATGATCGAGACGCGATCGCACGTCTGCTCGACTTCGGCCAGAAGATGGCTCGAGATGAACACGGCGAGTCCGCGCTCGTGAGCCAGGTGGCGGACGAGCTGCCGGATCTCGCGAATGCCCGCCGGGTCGAGGCCGTTCGCGGGCTCGTCGAGCACGAGAAGGTCGGGAGCGCCCAGAAGGGCCTGCGCGATTCCCAGGCGCTGCCGCATTCCCAGCGAGTAGCTGGAGACCTTTTCGTCCAGGCGCCCCTCGAGATTCACGAGAGACGCGAGCGCCGGAATCCTCTTCGCGGCGCCGTCGGGAAGCATCCGAGCGAAGTGAAGAAGATTCTCTCGGCCCGAGAGGTATCGATAGAGATCGGGAGACTCGACGATCGCGCCGACGTGTTTCATCGCCGAGACGAAGTCGCCGGCAAGATCGGAGCCGAAGATCCGCACCCGCCCGGCATCGGGCCGCGCAAGGCCCACCAGCATGCGGATCGTCGTCGTCTTCCCCGCCCCGTTGGGACCCAGAAAGCCGAACACCTCGCCCGCGGCGATTTCGAAGGACACGTGGGAAACCGCCTCGCGTTGCCCGAAGCGCTTGGTCAATCCTTCCGCGGAAAGTACCGTCGGAGCCGGCATCCTTTGACTCTCTCACAACAGCGCGGCCGCCCCGAGAATGTCCGGACTTCTCTTATGATCGAGGCGTGAACGCCCGGACCGCTCGCGCCTGGCTCTGGTACGCACCGGCGCTTCTGGCGCTCGCCGCCGCTCTTCTCTTCGGCTCGGGGTTCGTTCTGGCCCTGCGCGGCACGCTCGGTGAGCCCCTGGGTTCCGCGCCGCCTCCGCCGCGCCGCGCCGAGAAGCCGTTGAAGATCGGCGGAAAGAGGCTCCTCCTCGTTCTCGGAGATTCGCTCGCCAAGGGAACGGGCGACGAGAGCGGACGGGGCTTTGCGCTGGACCTGCTCGACGCGCTGCGCCGCCGCGGACCGACCGACGTCGCGAACCTCGCGGTCAACGGAGCGGAGTCGGCCGACGTGCGCGAGCTGATTTCGGGTGAGAACGTCCGCAACCTGGCTGCGTCTGCCGACTGGATCCTGCTCTCGGTCGGCGGCAACGACCTGTCTCACGCGGCTCCCCGCGGCCCGGGCTCTCCGGTCGAGGCACTCGAAGATGTCGGGAAAGCGCGGGCCCGCATGATCGCCAACCTCCGCGAGATCCTCGCCGAGATCCGCAAAGCCAGTCCCGCCGCTCCGATCTACGTGATCGGTCTCTACGATCCGTTCAGCGAAGAACGGCCGATTGCGCGCGCGGGAGCGTCGGTCATCCTGGCCTGGAACACGGCGGTTGCGGAAACGGCTCTGTCCTTCCCCAACGTCTTCGTCGTGCCGACGTTCGATCTCTTCTACGGCAGGCCGGATCGCCTCGCCGCGGACCACTTCCATCCCAATCGGGAAGGGTACGAGCTCGTCGCGAAACGGATCGAACAGCTTCTCGCGAGCTAATTACGATGTCAGATCTGGTATAGAAGAGAAGCGAGTCGGATAGAGCTGCCTTCTCGGGCTTTCATTCCTTTTGCCTCCCTGCTGTCATCCCGAGCGAAGCGAGGGGACTGGCCGCGGCGGTCGCTGCGCGACCAGGCGGCCGGAAATTTTCTGAACCAAAGCCGGGCACGTCCTGCAGGACCACCGGTTAGAAAAGTTAATTGGGCCCGCGCAGCGGGCCGGTTCAGATGTCTCCTCGTCGCGACGCTCCTCGGAATGACACTGGGCAAAGATCTAGAAGAACTTGCGCCAGCGGTTCGCCGCTCGAATCAGGCCGAGCACGACCGATGCGACCGTGCCCGCACGGCCGATTCGCGCGAAGGGCGAGGATTTCGAGAAGACCTTGTAGGCGATCGAGCCGATGCCGTAGAGCGCACCCGCGGCCAGACCTGCCATTCGCCATTCGCGGCGGCGGCTGTCGAACTCGTCGCGGACCGACCCGACCGCGTCGGCGAGGAGCCGCCGTTCGACCTCGGCCCGGCGAAGGAGATCGGCGATCTCGGGGTCGGCGCTCATTCCCAGCCTTCCCTCAGCCGCTCCTCGAAACCCTCCGCGGGCGGAGGAGCCGAAGACTCCGGAAGCCGTGGCGAGGCGCCGGGCTCCGGCTCGATCCCGGCCGCCCGCCGCACCGTCTCCCAGTCGCGCCCGATTTCCCTGCTCGTGATCGGGAAGTCGAGCGGCCGCACCCGGGAAAACGCGCGGATCGCGAGAAACGCGGCCAGGACCGCTCCTCCCGCGTAGAGCACGAGGGCAACGAGGACTCCGAGCCACGCGGAACCCAGGATCCGCGCGAAGAAGGCGGCTACGAGTCCGGCAAGCAGGAGAAACGCGAGGAAGGCGAGCGTGGCCGCAATCGTGGCCGCCGCGATGCCGCGCGCGAGATGCCCCGTCTTTCGAGAGAGCTCTTCCCCGAAAATCTGGCTCCGCGTCGAGAACAGGTCCGCCGCCGCGGTGATCAGCTTGTCCAGGCGCGCGACGATTCCCGGCCGCGCGCCGTTTCCTCCGTCGACGCGCTCCGGCTCAGGCATGTCCTTCGACCCGCGCCGGGGCGGGCCCTCCTTTTCTCGGCACTCGCAACGGTGCGACGGCGATCGATTCCTGGCGCAGCCGTTCGCGGATCAGCCTCGCGATCACGGGAGCGCCCGCCGTATCTCCATGCACGCAGATCGTGTCGGCTCGAACCGCCACGCGCGATCCATCCTCCGCCACCACAATTCCATCGCGAGCGATCGAAACCGCCTGCGCCGCGGCTTCTTCCGGATCGGTCAACACGGCGCCGGACTGGCTGCGAGCGACGAGGCTTCCATCCGCCTGGTAACGGCGATCGGCAAACGCTTCCTCCGCAACCGCGAGGCCCGCCTCGCGTCCCGCTCCGGTCAGCATCGAGCCCGATTTGCCGACCAGAATCAGCGTCGACCGATAGCGGTGGACCGCTTCGGCGATGGCGCGGGCGACGTCGGGATATTCGATGCCCGCGTGGTAGAGAGCCCCGTGGGGTTTGACATGCGTCAAGACCGCGCCCTTCGTGCGCACGAACGCGTCGAGCGCACCGATCTGATAGAGAACCAGACGCTCGACTTCTCCCGCAGGCATTTCGATGAAAACGCGGCCGAAATTCTCGCGATCCGCGTATCCCGGATGAGCGCCGACCGCGACGCCGTGCGTGATCGCCAGAGAGACCGTCTCGTCCATCGAATTGGCGTCCCCCGCATGCAGCCCGCAGGCGACGTTGGCGGACGTGAGAAACGGCAGAAGGTGGGCGTCCGCCATTCCCTCCCCGACGTCGGCATTCAGATCGACGCTCACGGCCGCTCCATCCTAACCCTGGCGTCGACCGCCTCGGACAGAGAGACGGCGGTAAACCGCAAAACACGGCCCGGAGCGGACTGGGCGATGACCGGCAGATCCGCTCCGATGACGGTCGCGACCTTGGCGTAACCGCCTGTTACGGGACGATCCGGCCCGAGAACGATCGGCTGGCCGTCTCGCGGAACCTGGATGGCGCCCGGCGCCGTGCCTTCGGGAGGGACATCGGCGCCTGTCTCGTGCGCGAGAGGCGGACCTTCCAGGCGCACTCCTCGTCGATCGCTCGAAGCCGAGACGCGAAACGGGCTTCCGAGAAAGTCGCGAACGCTCTCGGGCGTAAAGAGGCCGGGCTCGGCGAGAACGACTCGAACGACCGACGCGGACTCGGCGATGCCCCGCTCCGGATTCGCGAACGGGCGCGCGGGTCCACGGGCCGTTTCTTCCGGAGCGTAGAGAAGGTCGCCGGACTTGAGCCGCCGAGAAGTCTCCGGGAGACCCGACGCCGCGAGCCCTCCCGCGACGCAGAGATAGGAACGCGCGCCGCCTTCCACGCGCGGGACGCGAAGCTTCTCTCCCGCCCGCCACTCGAAAGGCTCCGAGAGAGAGATGGCGCGGCCGTCGAGATCCGCGGCCGGACGAGCGCCCGACATGCACGCATCGATCGTTTCCAGCGCCTCGAGCTCGGGCCCGACGAGCGTGACCTCGAGACCCGCCGCTTCCTTCGAGTTGCCGAGCTTCGCATTGCCTTCGGCAAGCGCCACGATGTCCATCGCGCCGCCGGGCGGCACTCCCCAGGAGACGAATCGAAAGTTCGGCGCGCCTTGCACGCTCGACGAGAGCCCCGGAGAGAGGACGCGGATGATCGGCCGGCCGGACGGCGGATTGGAGACGGAATCCCCCGCGCGTGCTCTCGCGCTCTGCGAGTGAAACTCCGGTTCGCCGATCGGTTCGAAGCGAACCTCGTCTCCGGGACGAAGGAGCGACGGCGGAGTTGCCCGCGGGTCGAACAGCCGCACGGGCGATCGTCCGATCAGCCGCCATCCCCCGGGAGTCTCGTCCGGATAGATGCCGGTGTAGGGACCGCCGATGGCGACGCTGCCCGCGGGAACGCGCGTGCGCGGAGTCGGCAGCCGCGGCGCGTGCAGCTGCCGGGCGAGTCCCGTGAGATACGCAAAACCCGGAGTGAATCCCAGGAAGGCGACCCGATAACTCCCCGCGGCGTGCTGCTCCGCAAGTTTCGCGTCCGGAATCGAGCGCTCTCGGGCGAGATCGGCAAGGTCCGGTCCTCCGTACCAGACGGGGATGCGCAGCAGCCGTTCCGCTGGCTCGCCGCCGGAGCTTTGAGCCAGCTCCTTTAGCCGTCTCCGCAGGACCTCGGCGGCAAGCCGGAGCGGATCAAAAAGCAGCAGCAGCGTCGCCGCGCCCGGAACTCCCGCCAGAAATCCGTCGGGAGGAGCCGCCGTCAGTGCCGCCGCGATCGCCACCGCGCGGCGGTTGCCGGCTTCCTCGGACGCGTCGGGAAAGTCGACCAGCGCGGCCCCGTCGACCACGTCGCGCACCCGCATCGGAACTGCCGCCTGTCTCAATGCCTTGCGGACGAGTTCGGAGACCTCACCGCTCCCGGTCTCGGTCTGGGGCGCCGCGTCTCCAGAGAAAGTAGATCGGCACTCCTGTGAGAACGAACAGATATCCCGGCCACGTCGTCCGCGGATTACCTTTCAAGAGAATCGCGATCAGAGCGAGCCCGAACGCTGCGTAAGCGAGAGGAAGAACCGGGTATCCGGGCGCCCGAAAGGGACGCGGCCAGTCGGGCCGTTTCGCGCGCATCACGATGACCGCGGCGACGAGCAGGACGTAGAAGAGAAGATCGGCGGAGATCACGTACTTCAAGAGATCGCTGTAGCTGCCCGAGAGAACCAGAACCGCGCACCAGAGAGCCTGCGCCCAAAGCGCGGCGCTCGGCACGGACGCCTCGTTCAACTTGGCGAGACCCGAAAAGAAGAGTCCGTCCCGTGCCATCGCGAACGACACGCGGGCGCCGGAGAGAATGAGACCGTTGACGCATCCGAACGTCGAGACCATGATCGCGATCGCCATGGCCGCCGCCGCACCCGGCCCCAGCAGCGCGGTCGCCGCGGCCGTTGCGACCCGGTCCTCGGGCGGATGCTGGACTTTCGCGAACGGCAGGACGTTCAAATAGGCGACGTTCGCGGCCACGTAGATCGTCGTGACGATCAGACAGCCGATGAGCAGCGCCTGCGGCAGCGTGCGCTCGGGGCGCTGGACCTCTTCTCCCGCGAAGGTCACGTTGTTCCAGGCCGACTGGGAGAAGAGCGGACCGACCATCGCCGTCCCGAGCGCGGCCGCGAGCGCCAGGCCCACCAGCGGCTCGCCCGACAGCGTCTCCGCATGAAAAAAGCCGGGCCGCGCGAGCGCGCGCTCCGGACCCCCCGAGAGGATCAGCCCGAGCACGGTCAGAGTGAGAAGCGCCGCGAACTTCGCGAAGGTAAAGACGTTTTGGGTCCGCGTGCCTGTCTTCAGGCCCGTCGCATTCGACCACGTGAGGATTCCGATCACGGCCAGGCCAACCAGCTTGAGCGTGGTGAAGGAGAAACGAAGCTTGCCCGGCCCGATTCCGAAAATCTCGTTCTGAGTCGAGATCGCCGGCCAGAGAACTCCCAGGAACTTTGCGAACGCCACGGAGACCGCCGCGATCGTGCCGGACTGAATCACGAGGAACATCGTCCACCCGAAGAGAAATCCGGCCATCGGTCCGTACGCCTCTCGGAAGAAGACGTACTGGCCGCCTGCCTTGGGGAGCATCGCCGCGAGCTCCGCGCAGCAGAGCGCCGCCACGAGCGTGGAGATCCCCGCGATCGTCCAGGCGGCGAGAAGCCAGCCGGGAGATCCGAGAACCCGCGCGCTCTCCGCCGACACGATGAAAATTCCGGACCCGATCATCGAGCCGACGACCAGCGTCGTGGCGTCGAGCGCGGTCATTCCGCGGACGAGTCCCGCTTGCTTCAGGGAAGGTTCCGCTTCGATGGCTTGACCTCGCGGCTGCGAATCTTGTCTTCGATCTTTCGCACGCCGTGGAGAATGATCAAAGCGAGCACCGTCGTCCCGGCGGCCAGAACGTATTGACGCAGGGCGGCCGAGGTTCCGACCGTCGCAGCCAGAAGCATGGAAGCGGCGGTCGTCAAGCCTTCCACGTGCTCGGGGCCGCGCTGCCGGATGATCGTGCCGGCGCCGAGAAAGCCGACCGCAGTCACGACCGCCGTGATCACCGGAATCGGATCGAATCGGACGAGGGTGGAGGTCTGGGGAAGCACGAACTGATGCAGAAGCCCCCTCGCTCCCTCGACCAGCATGGCCGCCGCGCCGGCGACGAGCATGTGCGTGCGCAGCCCGGCGGGCTTGCGCGCGAGCTCTCGCTCCAACCCGATGAGAGAGCCGAGCACCATCGCGATCGCGACGTCCAGGACCAGACGAAGCTGCTGAGAGAGATCCATCTCTAGCGCGGTCGGCGGCGGCTCGGGCGCCTGGAGGAACCTTCCCGGACGTCGGAGACCTCCTCGACAGTGCCGAGGACGCGCCACCGAGTTACGAAGTGATGCTCTGCGCTCGACATCTCGCCGCCACCGGGTTGGGCGACGAGCTTATCGCACCGACTTCATCGACCCGTTAGGGATCCGCACCCTCGGGCTTTACGGGAAACGAGAATCGCGGCATCCTCTTCGCCCCTAGATCAGACAGCAGATGCGGAAATCGAGCTTTCGCGCCATCGCGGCGTTGGGGGGAATCTTCTGGGTCGCGGCAGCGGCCCCGGCCCGGCCGTGCCGTTTCGAGGAAGGCCAGGCTCTGATTGCCGCGGGCAAAACTTCGGAGGGCCGCCCGATCCTGGAAGACTGCGCGAGCGGCGAATCGCCGAATCCCCGAGCGGCGTTTCTTCTCGGCCAGTCCTACTTCCTCGGCCGGGACCCGGACCGCGCCGCGCTCTGGCTGGAGCGAGCCGCCACGCTCGAGCCGACGAGCTCGGAGACCCAGTATTGGCTCGGGCGCGCCTACGGGGAACAGGCCCTCCGGGCGAGTGTTCTCCATCAACCGGGACTCGCCCGCAAGGTCCACCGCGCGTTCGAGCGCGCCGTGGAGCTCGACCCGGAAAACCTCTCGGCGCGGATGGCGCTGGTCGAATACGGGATGCGGGCGCCGGCTTTTCTCGGAGGAAGCGCCGAGCGCGCCCGTCTCCAGGCGGAGGAAATCCGCCGCCGCGATCCGCTCAAGGGCCATCACGCGTTCGGCCTGATCGCCGAGCATCAAAAGCGGTTCGATGCCGCCGCGCGTGAATACGAAGACGCCTTGCGGGAGTTCCCCGATTCAGCCGATCCGGTCTACTGGCGCGTCGAGCTCGCGCGGCGTCAAAAAGATTCCGAGACCGCGTTTACGCTGCTCGAGCGGCTGACCTCCGCCGAACGAGAGGAGCCGGAAGCCCTCTACCTGACCGGAGAGCTCGCCGCGTCGACCGGCTTGCATCTCGACCGCGGAGAGGCCTGTCTCCACCGGTACCTCCGCCACGCTCCGTCGGGCGATGAACCCTCGCTGGCGGCCGCCCACTTTCAGCTCGGCGCGATCCACGTCCGCCGCAAAGAGCGCGGCCTCGCCCGGGAGGAGTACAACGCCGCCCTGGAGAAGGACCCGACCCTGACCGAGGCCCGGCAGGCGTTACTCAAGCTCAAGTAAAGCGTTCCGCGAGAAAGCGATCCGCGGCGTTCCCTGCCTTAGAAGCGGCGCGAGGTTTCTCTGATTTCGCGCCTTTGTCTTCCCCCTTTGCCCCGTCCCACTTGTCATCCCGAGCGCAGCGAGGGATCTGCTCCCGTCAGGGGATGGAGAGTAGATTCCTCGCCGCTTCGCTCTTCGGAATGACTGGCGAGGAACCTCCTTCCTCGACCTGCGTAGCTATTCGCAGGGTCAGGGGCGGGCCTTTTTGCCCGGTGCCCCGGGGAGGGCGGTATGCGCAGGCTCGTCAAAACAGGAATCCTTCTTCTCGTGCTGGCGGCCGCCGCCGGCGCGCTCTACGCCTGGGCGCGCTCGAGCAAAGACGACAAGGTCGGCAACAAGATCGTCTCGGTGGAAAGCGGAGCCATCACGGAGAAAGCGATTGCGGTGGGACAGATCCAGCCCCGGCAGAAGTTCTCGGTCAAGTCGAAGATCTCGGGCATCGTCCGCCGGTGCATGGTCGAAGTCGGTGATCACGTCCGCACGGGAGACGCGCTCTTCGAGATCGCGCCGGACCCGACGCCGCAGGAGCTGACCGACGTCGATCGGCAAATGGAATCGGCGCAGGCCTCCTTCGATCTGGCGAAAGCGGAGCTCGAACGGGCCCAGCAGCTTTCGCGGTCCGGCATCCTGTCGAAGTCGGACCTGGACTCCAAGCGCCAGACCTATGAGCTCGCCAAGATCGCGCTCGCTCGAGCCGATCAGCAGAGGGAGCTGACCCGGAAGGGCCGGGTCTCCGGCGCCGGGCTTCAGATGGAGTCGATCATCCGCGCGCCGGCGGCAGGAACGATCCTGACTCGCGCGGTCAATCCGGGCGATCCGGTCGTTCCGCTCACTTCTTACCAGCCCGGGACCGAGATGGCCACGATCGCCGACATGACCGACCTGATCTTCAAGGGAACGGTCGACGAGATCGACGTCGGAAAGCTCAAGGTCGGGCTGACCGCGCGGATCAAGGTGGGGGCGCTGCCGACCGACGTCGTCACGGGCCGTGTCTCCCGAATCGCTCCTCAAGCCCAGCAGAAAGAAGGGGCAACCCTCTTCGACGTCGAGATCGAGCTCGACCCCGGCAACAAGATCGTTTTGCGCGCGGGTTATTCCGCCAACGCCGACGTCATCATCCGGGAGAAGAAGGACGTGCTGACGATCCCCGAGCGCGTCATCACGTTCGAGGACGGAGGCAAGAAAGCCACGGTCGAGGTGCCTTCCGCCGACCCGAAAGCGGAGCCGAAGAAAGTCGAGGTCAAGATCGGGATCTCCGACGGAATGAACGCCGAAGTCCTCTCCGGCCTCCAAAAGGGCTCGAAGGTCATCGAGAGGCCTCCGAAGAAAATTTCGTGATGCTGGAAAGCTTCCGTTCAGAAAATTTCCGGCCGCCGGTCGCGCAGCGACCGCCCGCGGCCAGTGACTTCCTCAATGTCATTCCGAGGAGCGAAGCGACGAGGAATCTTCTCCGGCGTTCCAGACCAGAGCAGATCCCTCGCTGCGCTCGGGATGACAGTAAGGAAGACGGGTTCGCGCCTTGGCTGAAAGCTGATAGCTGCAAGCTGAGAGCTCCGCATGCTCACCTTCAAAGACGCGATCCGCCAGATGCTGCGCGACGTTCGCAGCCAGAAGCTGCGAACGTCCTTGACCGTCTTCGGAATCATCTGGGGCACGGTCGCCGTCACCCTGCTTGGAGCGTTCGGACAGGGGCTCCACAAACAGATCGTCAAGAACACGGCCGGACTCGGGGATCGCATCGCCATCGCCTGGCCCAGCCTGACGTCGGTTCCGTTCGAGGGGCTGGGGAAAGGCCGCCGCATTCGGGTCATGGAGGAGCAGATCGAAGCCGTGCGGCGGGAGGCACTCGGCGTCGCCGCGATCTCGTCGGAGTACTCCGACACTCTGAAGCTCCATTACGGATCGAAGACCGTGGCGGTCGATACGTCCGGAGTCTCGCCGGAGTTCGGACCGATGCGCAATCTGATTCCCCAGGAAGGCGGCCGCTTCATCAGTCCTCTCGATATGGAGGAGAAGCGCCGGGTGCTCTTCCTCGGCGACAAGATCACCGAAGAGATCTTCGGAAAAACGCCGGCCGTCGGAAAGACGGTTCTCTTCGGCGGCTCGCCGTTCCTGGTCGTGGGCGTCCTCCAGAAGAAGTCGCAGAACTCGAGCTACAACAGCCGCGACAACGGAAGCGCCTACATGCCGGGGACGACGTTCCGGGCGCTCACCGGCGCGAAATACGTCAGCAACTTCGTGTACCGGCCGGTGTCCGCATCCGAATCGAAAGCGGTGACCGAAAACGTCCGAAAAGTCCTGGCGCACACGATGCGGTTTGATCCGACCGACAAAGAAGCACTGATGGTCTGGGACACGGCCGAAGAGTTCCAGTTCCTGGAAGTCTTCTTTCTCTCGTTTCGTCTCTTTCTCGCGATCGTGGGCTGCTTCACTCTCGTCGTCGGCGGCATCGGCGTGTCCAACATCATGAATGTCGTCGTGGAGGAACGCACCAAGGAGATCGGGATCAAGATGGCGATCGGCGCGCGCCAGCGATGGGTGCTTCGCCAGCTCTTGTTGGAGACCCTGCTCATCACCGGGATCGGCGGCGCGATCGGCTTCGTGATCTCCTGGTCGGTCTGCGCGGTGTTCCCCCGGCTCGGCGTGACCGAGTTCGTGGGCGACCCGGAGATCTCCTTTCCCGTGGCGGCCATGACGGCGCTCGTCCTCGGCGCGACGGGGCTTCTCGCCGGTTATTTCCCGGCGCGCGAAGCCTCGCGCCTCGATCCGGTCGTCGCGATGAAGCTCTAGCAGCCGACCGACCATGACCCGACGAGACGTTTCCCTGGTCCTGCGGCTCTTTCTCGATTCCGCGCGGCTTCAGAAGAAGCGAGCGACCCTGACGATCGCGTCGATCGGCTGGGGCACTCTGACCATTCTTCTGCTTCTCTCTTTCGGAGAAGGCCTCAAGCGACAGTTTTCCCGCAATGAGCGGGCCATGGGAGAGAACCTCGCGATCCACTGGCCCGGCGAGACGTCCAAGGTATGGAAGGGATTGCCCGAAGGCAGGCCGATCCGCCCGCGCATCGACGACATCGCGACGCTGCGCGAACGGGTTCCCGAGTGCGACGCGATCTGGGGCGAGATGCGCAACTCCCGCACCGCCTACACCTATGGCCGCAAGACGGTCAACGCCAGCGTCACCGGAACGAGCTGGATCTACGGCGATCCTCGCAAGCATTATCCTCGCCCCGGCGGCCGCTTCCTGGACGCCCGCGACGAAGAAGAAAAGAGGCGGGTGATCTTCCTGGGATTCGAGCTCGCCGAAGACATCTTCGGAAAAGAAGACCCGGTCGGAAAGACGCTGCTCGTCAACAACTCCCCCTTCACGGTGATCGGCGTGATGCAAAACAAGACGCAGACGAGCTCCTACGGCAATCCGGATCGGATGCACGCGGTCATTCCAATCACGACCTACCGGGCTTTGTTCGGCAAGGATCAACTCTGGGTGCTCGTCCTGCACACGCGCCGGTCGGAGGACATGGATATGGCGCTCGCGCGCGCCAACGAAGTGATGTCGGTGCGATACGGCTACGACCCGGCCGACAAGCACGTCTGGGGGATCTGGAACACGGTCGAGGGGCAGACCGAATCCGACAAGGTCTTTCTCGGAATGGAAATGTTCTTCGGATTGATCGGTACGCTGACTCTGATCGTCGGCGCCGTCGGGGTCGCCAACATCATGTATGCCGTGGTCAAGGAGCGCACGCGGGAGATCGGGGTCAAGATGGCTCTGGGCGCGCGTCGCCTCTGGATCACCGGGCCGTTCATCCTGGAGGGACTGATCTACACGCTCCTGGGAGGGCTCTCCGGCGCCGCCGCCGCCATCGTGATCGTGACGCTGCTGGGGCTGATCCCGCCGGAACAGGCCAAGATCATCGAGTTCATGGGCAAGCCGACGCTCTCCTGGCCGATCGGCGCGGCGACGATGGCGATCCTGGGCACCGCGGGCCTTCTCGCCGGATATTTTCCCGCTCGCCGCGCCGCATCGATCGATCCGGCGACGACGCTGCGTTATGAGTAGTTGTCAGTTTTCAGTGATCAGTTCTCAGTGATCAAAGACCGGAATGGAAACTGAAGACTTTCAACTGATAACTGAAAACTCGAGACTCAAGGAGCCGATATGACTGCTCACACCACAACGCCAGTCATCGAGATGAAGGAAATCCGCAAAACTTACGACACCGGCAAGGTCAAGGTCGAGGCGTTGAAGGGCATCGATCTTTCGATTTCGCCGGGCGAGTTCGTCGCGGTGGTGGGGCCGTCGGGGTCGGGCAAGTCGACCCTCATGAATCTGATCGGCTGTCTCGACACGGCGACCGACGGTTCCTATCGCCTCGCGGGAGAAGACGTTGCCGGCCTGGGACGCGACGATCTCGCGGACGTCCGGAATCGCCGCGTCGGCTTCGTGTTTCAGAACTTCAACCTGCTGCCGATGATCTCTTCGTTCGAGAACGTCGAAATGCCGCTGCTCTTCGGCGGCGTCTCACCGAGGAAGCGAAGGGAGCGCGTGGCCGAGCTGATGGAACGCGTGGGGCTCTCCGACCGGATGGACCATAAACCGACCGAGCTCTCGGGCGGGCAGATGCAGCGCGTGGCGATTGCGCGAGCCCTCGCGATGGATCCCGCCATCCTCCTGGCCGACGAACCGACCGGAAACCTCGACACCTCTTCGGGCAGCGACGTGATGAGCATCTTCTCGGAGCTCTGGCAGCAGGGCCGAACCCTCGTCGTCATCACTCACGACATGTCGCTCGCGCGCCGCGCCGGCAGGGTCATCGAGGTCCGGGACGGCCGGATCATCCCCGACGGCGCGGCGGCCGCGTAACCGCTCGATATCAGATTCGATATAGGCTCGCGCAGAAGTCGCCGGCTCGGTCGCGGGCATCTCCCTCGCGGGGACGCGGCGGCCTATCGGCGCCGGCACGAACCTGCCGCCGCTCCGCTCGGA
>DATDNV010000471.1:0-3483 GCA_036518075.1 Thermoanaerobaculia bacterium | reverse complement strand
TTCCTGGAGAGAAAATTCCCCGAAGCGGTCTCGGATCTCCTCGAGGCCGCGCTGCTGCGGCCGGAAGGTCTTCCCGATTCGGTCGACTCTCGATTCCTCAAGGCCGCGCGCGCGCTGGCCTCGCGGGAGATCCCGGGCTGGAAAGAAGCGGTCGATGCGGCGCAGCAGCGGCTCGAGGCCGAGGCGGCTCGGCGGTCTTCCGGCGCGTCCTGGCCGGATCGGGCGGCGGGGCTGGTTCGCGCGCTCGTGTCACGGACGGCGGAAAGCTCCGGGTTGCTCGAGCGAGCGAAGCGGCTCGAAGAGATGGCGCCGCTCGCCGGCATGGGAGACCATGCATTGCTCGCCGCGTCGGGAGGAGGAGACCTTCGACGAATCAACTCCGGGTCCTTTCTCTATCGCGCGGGAGACAAGGCGAGCGAAATCTACTTCGTGGTTTCGGGCGCGTTATCGCTCGCGCGCGAAACGCCGGTCGGCGCTCAATCCCTGGGAGATGTCGAGGCGGGCGACTTCGCGGGTGAGGAGGCGCTCGTCGGTCTGCCCCGCTCGGCGGACGCGCGCGCCCGGGACGCCGTCACCGTTCTGGGCCTCACACCCGAATTCCTGTTCGAGAACCCGGATCGCGCGCCGTGGCTTCGCCACCTTCGCGGATGCCTCGCCCGGAGACTGGCCCATCTGAACGACTACTTTCAGGCGTTCTTTCCCAAGGAGGAATCGACCGCGAGCAAGCCCCGCGAGGACGAAGGGCGCGCGGCCGCTCTCTCCCCGGAAGAGAGATCCCGGACGCTGACTTCCGGCGGCCTCTCCGAATCGGACCGGTATCTCTTCGCCGCGTTCGCCGAGGAGCGAAGCTATCCCGCGGAGTCGGTCCTCTTCCGCGAGGGAGACGCCGGGGACGCTCTCTTCGTGATCGCGAAAGGGCGAGTGCGGATCTCCCGACGGATCGGAGGCGGCGAAGAGGCCCTGGCGATCCTCGGCCCCGGGGAGATCTTCGGAGAGATGGCGATCCTGAATCCCTCGGCGCCCGGCCGCTCCGCGGACGCGCGCGCCCATGAAGACGTGCTGCTCCTGGCGCTGACTCGCGCCCGCTTCGATGGCCTCGAGAAGTCGGATCCGGACGGCTGCGCGGATCTTTCGGCCCTTCTCTGCCGCCTCGCCTCTCGCCGAGCGACGGAGACGGCCGAGCGGCTGGCGCAGTGGCGGATGATGGCGGGACCCGGATAGAGGCTCGCACGCGGGCATCTCCCTCGCGGGGACGCGGCGGCTTCACGTGCGAAGAGACGAGTCTGGCCGCCGCTCCGCTCGTACGGCACGGCCGCTTCTGGATGTGGAGACGGTTTCGTCTGGTGTGCCGTGCGAGAGGCCCCGCTCCGGGAGAGGCCCGCGGCTCGCGGTGCAGCGTTCCGTTCGACTAGTAGAAACAGACTCCTTATTCCTTCTTCAGCGTCACTTTCACTTTCGCCACATCGCTTCCTGCGTTCTCCGAGACGAGGATGCGGACCGTCCTGGGCTTGCGTCCGGGCGCGGAGAGAATCAGGTCATGGACGGCGGGGCCCGACAGCTTCAGCGGCGTCTCCGCTCCGAAGGCGGCGACGGCTCCAATCACCTTCGTTCCCTCCCAGAGCGTCGCGTCCGGCGGATCGACCTGGAATTCGATGGGGCCGACCGTGCGCTCGTCGAGCTTGGGGATCTTCGGATAGGTCAGCTTCGATTCCTGCTTGAGCTCGTCGCCGATGTCGACCGTTTCGTCCCCGGCCGAAGAGGTCGCGATCACGTCGATTCGCAGCGTGCGGTAGCCAGGCAGCTCCAGCCGGACGTGATGGGTTCCTTCCCTGCCGAGCGGGAGGGTCCGGCCGCCGCCGCGATCGTCCCAGTCGTCGGCGACGCCGACGTACTTTCCGTCCAGGTACATGCGCGCCTGGTCGGGACTCACCGAGAACTTCGCGTATCGCCGCGTGCGGTACACGTTGTCGGGGGAGAAAGCCTCGGAGGGCGCCGCGACGGGAGGCGGAGGCGCTGCCGGAGCGGGCGGCCCCGCATTGGCCGCCGCTTCCGGCGCCGACGCCATCCGCTTCGACGAGGACGCCGCCGGCGACGCGGCGCGGCGCGGCGGAGGAAGTCCCGGCGTCACGATGCGGGTCGCGCCGACGATCGCGTCTGCCGCCTCTTCCGGTCCTCGCGTCGGAAGGGAAGCCGGCATCGGGACCGGAACCACCGTTCGAGTCGCGGGAGCGGCGGCGACGGACTCCGGCGTCGGACGCGGTGCGGCCGGCAGAACGGTCCGGCTCGTCACCGACTTCCACACCCACGCAAAAATCGCCACGGCGGCGAGAAGCGCCGCGGCCGCGAGCACGTAGGCCGGGCCCGACTGCCTCGCGGCAGCCGGTTCGGCCCGCGCGGCGGGAGGCGGCTCGGTGCGGACCGTGGGTTCGGCGGCGAGCACCGGACGGACCTCGGTGATCGCGGCGGAATGGTCGATCGCGGTGAGCTCTCCCTCGATCCGGCCGATCTCCTTCAGGAAAGCGGCCGCGTCGGGAGGCCGCCGGTCCGGCGATTTCGCGAGGAGCCTCACGATGACGTCGCTCGTGGAAGGCGGCAGGTCCGCGCGAAGCGTCAGCGGATCCTTGGGCTCGGTGTGCAGGATCTGATAGACGAGCGTCGTGATCGAATCTCCCGGAAAGGGCCGCTTTCCCGTCAGAAGCTCGTAGAGCACGACGCCCAGCGAGAACAGATCCGAACGAGGATCGAGTTTCTCTCCTCGGATCTGCTCGGGAGACATGTAGGCGGGACTGCCGATCATCTGGCCGGTGCGGGTCAGATCGCCGGTTCCCGAAAGGAGCTTGCCGATGCCGAAGTCCGCGACCTTGACGCGGCCTTCGCGCGCCAGAAGGATGTTGCCCGGCTTGATGTCGCGGTGGAGCACGCCTCGCGCGTGCGCGTGCTCGAGCGCCTGCCCGACCTGGCGCACGATCTCGATGCGCTCGGCGTACGGTGCGTCGCTGCGCCGAGCGAGCCACTGGGTCAGCGACTCGCCGTCCACGTACTCCATCGCGATGTAGGTGAGGCCCTGGTCGTCGCCCGTCTCGTAGATCGTGACGACGTTGGGGTGCGCGAGCCGGCCCGCGAGCTTCGCCTCTTTGAGGAACCGGCTCTTGACCTCCTCGCCGTGCACGCCTCCCGCCGCGTCGGCGCGCAGCGTCTTGAGCGCAACCGGGCGGTCGATGTGCGGATCGTGGGCGAGGTAGACGATGCCCATCGCGCCCTCGCCGAGCACCGCGGCGATTTCGAAGCGGCCGAGCCGAGAGCCCGGCGGAAGCGCGGTCACTCGTTCTCGTCGTCCGAGGCGTCCGATATCTGGCCGGTCCGCCGCAACCGGAACTCGCGTTCCCGGCGCTCGAGAATCTCCCTGGCTTCGTCTGCCCGCTCGGCGGGCACCATCACGCGGCTGACGCCGAACGCTCCCAGATTCTCCGGCCAGGGAGATCC
>DATDNV010000470.1:0-5274 GCA_036518075.1 Thermoanaerobaculia bacterium | reverse complement strand
TCGCGGATGATCCGCGAATCGCCCGACGGTCCGCAGATCTTCGTGCATGACGACGTCGATCCCGCTCCGCGCTGGGCCGACATGGCCGGGTTCTACACGCGCACGGGCGACGTCCGCGACCTGCTGACGCGCGCCGACGACCGCTACGTCGTGATGAAGAGCGGCGATGCCGTGCGCCTGGCGTTCGACGTTTCGGCGCAGCCGCCGCTCCCGGCAGGCTGGACCAGAGACTGGCTTCTCGTGCTCGACGGGTGGGAAAAGGACGCGGACAAGAACACGATCGCCGGCCAGACCGTCCTGCCGCTCCCGTTTCACGGAATGGACGACGGACGCTACGGGATCGACCAGGGCTATCCGGACGACCCGGATCACCGCCGGTTCCGCGAGGAATACCTCACCCGGCGCGGAGGGCCCGCCGAGTTCCTCGACGCCGTGCGGGACAAACGGTGACCGCCCGGGCTGCGACGCGCGCGCGGTGTACAATATATATATTGTTGATCCTGGCCGCCGCTTTCCTGGGGGCGGCGTCGGCATCCCGGGACGACGGCGTCTTTCGCGACATCACGAAGAGCTCGGGAATCCGGATGTCGGTGCACGGCGACCTGATGCGGCTGAAAATGATTCCGACGATGTCGGGCGGTCTCGCGTTCGGGGACTACGACGGCGACGGCCTGCCCGATCTCTACGTCACCAACGGCATCCCGCGTTGGGGAAAGCCCAACACGAAGAACTGTGGACGCCTGTTCCACAACCGGGGTGGCGGAAGATTCGAAGACGCGACGGAGAAGGCAGGCATTCACGCCTGCGGCCTGGGGGTCGGCGCCTTCTGGGCGGACCTGGACGGCGACGGCCGTCTCGACCTCTACCTGACCAACGTCGGGCCGAACACCGTCTATTGGAACCGCGGCGACGGGACCTTCGAAGAAGGACACGATACGGGGTTGGAAGATCCGCTGTTTTCGGTCGGCGCGGGGTTTCTCGATTACGACGGCGACGGGCAGGTGGACGTCGTGGTCGCCAACTACCTGAACACCACTGCGGAGTGGGAGGCGAAGCAGCCGCAGTTCGAGCTTCGCATTCCGGAGGACTACACGGGGCAGCCCTCCCACCTCTTCCACAACGACGGCCATCGCCACTTCACCGACGTGACGACCGCGGCCGGACTCGCCATGAAGCCGGCCGAGACGAAGACCCTCGGAGTCGCGGTGCTCGACTACGACGGGGACGGCCGACCCGATCTCTACTTCGTCAACGATCGGGTATCCAATCGGCTCTTTCATAACAAGGGAAATGGAACGTTCGAGGAGGTGACCGCCGAGACCGGGGCCGGCGTCCTCGGCGATCATCCACGCGCCGGCATGGGCATCGCGGTCGGGGATCCCTTCGGGGATGGACGATCGTCGCTCTTTGTGACGAACTTCGGCGCGGAGCCGAATAGCCTCTACCGCAACGTCGAAGGAACGATCTTCGAGGATGCCGGCGAGGCGACCCGCGCGGGCGGCATCGGGCAGCCGTTCGTTCGATGGGGCACGCATTTCGCGGATTTCGACAACGACGGCTGGCTCGACCTGTACGCGGTCGGCGGCCATCTGGCTCCTCGGATCGTCCGGATGATCGGCCACTACAAATCGGGCGGAGCGCAGTACGTGGAAGCGGGCGACGGATCGTATGCGCAGAGCACGGTTCTCCTGCACAATCGGGGAGACGGAAAGTTCGAGGAATGGAAGGACTCGGGGGACCTCGGCCGGATTCGGATGTCGGGAAGAGGGAGCGCGGTCGCCGACATCGACAACGACGGCGATCTGGACCTCGCGATCGTGGACATCGAGGGACCGGTTCGGCTCTTCGAAAACCGGATCGGGAGCCGCAAGAGCTGGATCCGCATCCTGCCGGAGATGGGTGCCGACGGCCGGACGGTGATCGGAACCCGCGTGCGGGTCACGAGCGGCGGACGCTCCCAGGTCAGGGAGTTCTGGGCGTCGCCGTCTTACGCCTCGGGCTCGCTCACCGACCTTCACTTCGGCCTGGGCGACGCGGAGTCTGTGGAGGAAGTCGAGATCCGCTGGCCGGACGGCGCGCGGCAAACGTTCCGGGACGTCGCCGCCCGGCGGATCTACCTCGTCCGCCGTGGGACGGACCTGGTCGCCCGGCCCTGAGGCTTTGTCCCCGCCGAGGGCGGATGTAGTATCCGAATTGGCGCAAATCGCCTAAGAAGCGCATTTGGCGCTGTCCGGTTTGGCTCGACCGATTTCACCATGTCGAGTTCCGGCTTCCTGTTCGGCTGCCGCCATCCGGCAGCGACTCGATCGCGAGAGGCCTCAGGAAGATGTGAGCGAGCCGAAGACAAAAGAGCGCGGCGGGTCCGGCCGAGGCCAGGAGGGCCGAAGGCGTCGGCGTCGCGCCATGGCGGCGGCACCGGCGCGGCCCGCGGCCTCCGAGCACGTCTATCGCGCGCTCATGGACACTGCCATCGACGCCATTTGCATCGCCGGGCAGGACACGACGATCATCGAAGTCAATCCGGCAGCCGAGGCCATGTTCGAACGAACCGGTGAGCGGATCGTCGGCCGGACATTCCTGGAGCTTCTGGCTCCCGAAGAGCGTGATCGGGTGCGGGAGCGTTTCGGCCGTATGTTGGAGCGTGGCAGCGATCACGACACGGCCGTTCTTCTTCGCGGTTCCGGGGAGAGGTTCCGCGCCGAAGTGTCGGCATCGCGCGTTCAGATCGGCGAAGAGATGCTGACTCTCGCCATCATTCGAGACGTCTCGGAACGGGCCCGGGCAGAACAAGCCGTCGCCGATTCCGAGCGCAGGTACCGGGAGCTCGTCGAGAACGCCCCGATCGGCATCTACCGCTCGACCCGCGACGGCCGCTTCCTTTCAGTCAACGCGGCGTTCGCCCGGAAGCTCGGCTACGCGACGATCGAGGAGGTCCTCGCGCTCGATCTTCCCACCGACCTCTACTGGGATCCCAAAGAACGCGAGCGGCTCTTTGCGCGCAGCGAGGAGCTGGGAGGCGTCGCGACGTTCGAAGTGCTCTTCAAGAAGAAGGACGGCACGCCTCTCTGGATCGAGATGCATTCCCGCGCGGTCCGGAACGAGGCCGGGGAGACGCTCTTCTGCGAAGGCTTCATCCGCAGTATCCATGATCGCAAGCGCGCGGAAGAGAATCTGCGCCGGTCGGAAGAACAATACCGGCTTCTGTTCGAGGCCAATCCTCATCCCATGTGGGTCTTCGACACGGACACGCTCCGCTTTCTCGCCGTCAACGAGAGCGCCGAGCGAGACTATGGTTACAGTCGTGACGAATTTCTGGCGATGACCATCCGCGACATCCGGGCCCCGGAGGTCCGCGAGCGGCTCGATGCAGACTTCAGCAGCTCCCCGGCCTCGGACTCGCGTCGAGGCCTCTGTACGCACCGCCGCTCGGACGGGACACTGCGGGATGTCGAAGTGCTGTCACACCCTCTCGACTTCGAGGGTCGGCCGGCACGGCTCGTGCTGGCCCATGACGTGACCGACCAGATCGCGGCCGAACGAGAGTTGCGCCGCTCTCGAGAACGGCTGCGGCTGCTGTCGCGCCGGCTGATCGACGCCCAGGAGGAGGAGCGCCACCGGATCGCGCGGGAGCTCCATGACGAGATCGGCCAGGCATTGACGGCTTTGAAGATCAATCTGCTGGCAGTGCCGCAGTCGCCGGAAGGCGGGGAGCTCGCGTCCCGCCTCGCCGACAGCATGTCGATTGTCGAACAATCGATGAAACAGGTGAGGGACATGTCGCTGGCGCTGCGTCCCTCGCTCCTGGACGATCTCGGCCTCGTTCCGGCGCTGCGCTGGTACGCGGCGCACCAGGCGGAACGGGCCGGCTTCGAACTTCAGTTCGAATCGGAACCGGCGGCGATCGAAGTCGGACCCGAGGTGGCGATCGGCTGCTATCGCGTCGTTCAAGAGGCGCTCAACAATGTTGCGCGACATGCCCGCGCGAAGCGCGTGCGCATTGCGCTGGCCTGTCGCGATGGAAAGCTGCAGGTTTCGATCGAGGACGACGGCGCGGGCTTCGAGGTCGAGGCCGCTCGGAGCTCCGCGAGTCGCAACCAGAAGATGGGACTTCTTTCCATGACGGAGCGGACCCGGCTGCTCGGAGGCCGATTGCGGATCGATTCCGGCAGCGGCCAGGGGACTCGGATCAACGCCTTCTTCCCGACCGGCATTTGACCTGATGCCCATCCGTGTCGTCGTTGCCGAGGACCATGCGCTCGTACGCGCGGGCATCCGCTCGCTTCTCGAGAAGTCTCCGGGCGTCGAGGTCGTGGGGCGAGGCGTCGAATGGGCGGGAGGCGCTCGAGATTCTCGAGGAGTTTTCGCCCGACATTCTGCTGCTGGATATCTCGATGCCCGGCATGAACGGACTCGAGGCGGCTTCGCGCGCGGCTCGCGTGGCACCCGGGACCCGCGTGATCCTCGTCTCGATGCACGCGAACGAGGAATACGTGCAACAGGCCCTTCAGGCCGGCGCGGCGGGATATGTCCTGAAGGACGCCGGTATGGCGGAGCTCGAGCTCGCGATCCGGTCCGTGGCGCGCGGTGAAACGTTTCTGTCGCCAGCGGTCTCACGCAGCGTGATCGCCGACTACGTGAGTCGGATCGGCCCGAAGAAGAACCCTCTCGACGCCTTGACGCCTCGCCAGCGCGAGGTTCTCCAGCTGGTCGCGGAGGGAAAGACGACAAAGCGAATCGCCCAGGAGCTGAAGGTCGCCGTCAAGACGGTCGAGACGCATCGAGCACAACTCATGGCGCGCCTCGATATCCACGACCTGGCGGGGCTCGTCCGCTTCGCCGTTCGCGTGGGCCTGGTCGCGTCCGGCCGCTAGCCGGGTCCCGGTCTTCTTCTCTCAGGTTCTTTTCGTTGGGAACTCGGGGTTTGCCCCGATTGCGGAAAACCTCGCCGGGCGGGACATTTCCCTCAATCTCGTGGACAAGACTGTCCGAATCGTCCTCGTCGACGACAGCGACGCATTCCGGCGGTCTGCCGGCGGATATCTGACCCGCCAGCCGTCCTGCGTCCTTGTCGGAACGGCCGCCTCGGGCGTCGAAGCCTTGGAGCGCGTCGTGGTTCTGCGACCGGACCTGGTGTTGCTCGATATCGCGATGCCCGACCTGAACGGGTTGGAGGTGGCTCGCCGCTTGAAGCGGATCATCCCGCCGCCTCGGGTCGTGATGGTCACGATCCACGACGACGCGTCCTATCGTCTGGCGGCACGCGAAGCGGGCGCG
>DATDNV010000469.1:0-2032 GCA_036518075.1 Thermoanaerobaculia bacterium | reverse complement strand
CGCGGAAGACTCGAGGGCTGACGCGTTCGGTGATCGCGCGGATCGTCCCACCCTTGCCCGCGCCGTCGCGGCCTTCGAAGATGATGATGACTCGCAGGCCCTTGTGCTTGACCCACTCCTGAAGGTGGCACAGCTCGGCCTGCAGCTTGCGTAACCGCTTCATGTAGTCCTTGTTTTTCAACTTGCGCTCGTCGCGATTCTGCTTTTTCATGGTCCGGCTCCTTGAACTCCGATGGAACTCTTAGAAGCCCGCTGAGAGCGAAACGATCACCGTCGGGGACTCCCAGCCGAAATTGAAGACGTAGGTCGTCAGGCTGACATTCTTGTGAGTGAGGCCTACGAAGACTCCGCGCTGCACGTCCAGCTCGGTGTGATACGTGCGGGTCCGTTGCGACGCGAGGCCGACCGCCAGCCAGTCCAAAGGCGAGTAGCCGAGCTGAGCCCAGTTGTAGAAGAAGTTCTCGGAAGAGTCGTGCACGTCGATGACGTACTCGCTTTCGCTATAGAGCTCGAAGCCTTTCCAGGAAAGGGTCAGCTCGAGGCCGGGCGCCACGCCGTTCGTGTCGCCGAAGACGCCTCCGATGATGGGTGTGGCGCTGACCTTGAATTGGTCGCCCGTCGCCAGATTCCAGCCGACGAAAACGGAGCCTGTGTGAATCCCCTCGTAGTTGTAGCGGCCTTCCAGGTGAAGCGAGTCGTGGTCGGCGGTCACGATCGGCAACGCGAAGTTGCGATCCTGCGGAACGAAGTAGCCGTAGAGGCTCGCATTGAACTCCCACGCGGCGGTTGTGGACGCGGCCGGTGCTGCGGTCTGCGTCTCCTGCGCCACCGCATCGCGGGCAAGAAGAACGGGCATCAGCCCGGCGATGAGCGTCCGCGTGAGCATCTTCATCCGCCGGGGGCGATCGAGCTCGCCCCGCCGCCGGGGCCACCCCAAATTTGTCCGGTGGACTCGGGGCCTGCTTCGGGCAGGAAATAGAACATCAACGCGATGATCGCGTACATGGTGACGAGCTGGACGCCCTTGTACCAGTTCGCGCTGCCGTCGCCCGATACGAACGCTCCGATCAATACCGCGATGAAGAGGGAGCCGACCTCGGCGCGGGTGAAGGAGAGATCCATCGGCTGAGGCCCCAGAAAGTAGCTCGCGAGGACGAGCAGAGGAGCGACGAAGAGCGCGATCTGGATGCTGCTTCCGAACGCGACAGAGAGAGACAGATCCATCTTGTTCTTGCGCGCCATCGCAATCGCGGACCCGCTCTCCGCGGCGCCCCCGACGATGGCAACGAAGACGATGCCGATGAAGGTTTGCGACATTCCGAGCGCGTGGCCGGTTCCCTCGGCGGCGCCCACGAGGATCTCGCTCATCCAGGCCGCCAGCACCGAGGCGGCCACCAGACTCCCGGCAGCGCGCCCCGCGCTCCAGCGCGGCCCGTGCTCGGAATTGTCCGGAGACACGCTGCGGAAGGCATCCGTGTGTGTCTTCAACATGAAGACGAGATAGAGCCCATACGCCACGAGCAGTACGACTGCGAGCCCGACGTTCAAGAGCTGCTCCTGCCGCATGACCGCATTGCCGGAAAAGAAGCGGTT
This sequence comes from Thermoanaerobaculia bacterium, assembly GCA_036518075.1. Taxonomy (GTDB): domain Bacteria; phylum Acidobacteriota; class Thermoanaerobaculia; order UBA5066; family Gp7-AA6; genus DATDNV01. Next base: position 439 of record DATDNV010000469.1, on the reverse strand, counting down.
GAACGCGCTTGGGATCGCGATGCTGAAGACGGCCAGAAGCATCATCGTGCTGTAGACGCGCAGCGCCCCCGGGTTGTATTCCTGCGTGTGGTACCTCAGCCCACCCAGGCAAAACGAGACTCCGACCGCGAGCAGCAGGTTCGCCAGGATCGCGCCGATGATCGATGCCCGTACGAGCTCGTGGTTGCCGGCCTTCAGGGCCACGAGGCTGATAATGAGCTCCGGCGCGTTGCCGAAAGTGGCATTGAGCAGCCCTCCGACCGCATCTCCCGTGCGTGCGGCGAGCTGCTCAGTGGAATGCACGATCAAGGAAGCGATGGGAATGATGGAAAGCGCGGCGGAGAAGAAGATCACGGGCGCAGGGACGCTGCCGACTTTGTCCAGCAGAACGGTCACCGGCAGGAAGACATAAAGCCACGAGATCGATGGTCGGAGTTTC
>DATDNV010000468.1:0-5003 GCA_036518075.1 Thermoanaerobaculia bacterium | reverse complement strand
CGAGGGGACGCCGCAGGAGCTGCGCCGCCAACTCGCAGGGCGGCCCGTCGTGCGCGCGGCCTTCAGGGGCCAGGTCTCCGCCGGAGCCGCGGTCCGCGGAATTCCAGGAGTCGCTTCCGTGGACGAGACGGCCGGAGACGGCGAGACGCGGGTGCGGATCGAATGCGAGTCCGACGCGAACGTGCCCGAAGAGGTGTTCCACCTGGCGGTCTCGAAGGGTTGGGTGCTCCGCGAGCTCTCTCGCGACCTCGTGAGCCTCGAAGACGTCTTCGTCCGGCTGACTCGCCATGACGAAGCCGCGGAGGGCGAAAGCCCGGCGGCTCTGGAGGCGGAGGCTTCGGACGCGGGGCGGGTCGACGCATGAGGAGGTTCTGGGCGATCGTCGGGCGCGAATGGCGCGCCTACTTCCTCTCTCCGCTGGCGTACGTGATCCTCGCCGCGTTCCTGGGCCTCAACGGGTACGTCTTCACCGTCATCCTGGCGGTCTTGAACGAGCCCGGCGCGCCGAAAGACCAGGCGCTGCTCTACCTCTTCGCGAACGGTTTTACCTCCTGGTTCAACCTCTTCGTCATCCCGATCATTGCGATGCGCCTGTTCCCGGAGGAGCGGCGCAGCGGGACGATCGAAGTCTTGCTGACTTCCCCCGTGACCGAGGGCGAAGTCGTGCTCGCGAAATTCACCGGCGCGCTCGGCTTCTTCCTGACGCTCTGGGCGCCGACCTTGATCTACATCTGGATCCTGCGGTCCTACGCGCCGATCGATCTGGGCCCCGTCGCGGCCGCCTACGTGGGGATCGTTCTGCTGGGCGGCTACTTCGTCTCCGTCGGAACGTTCGCCTCGACGCTGACGAAGAATCAGATCGTGGCCGCCATCATCACGTTCGCGTTTCTGGTGCCGATCTTTTCGACCGGCTTGCTGGACTACCTGATTCATGACCCGACGAATCGAGAGAAGTTGAACTACGTCAACATGTGGGTGCACATGGAGGAGTTTGCGCGGGGCGTGGTCGATTCGCGCCGGGTCGTCTACTACGTTTCGGCGACCGCGTTCTTCCTCTTTCTCGCGACCGCCTCCCTCTCGGCCAAGAAAGAAACTCCATGAAGTCGGCTCGAGGAACGCGCGTCGGCACGACGGCGGTCGGGATTCTCCTGGCGACGGCGGTTCTCCTCGCGGTCAACTATCTGGCCGCACGCCATTGGGTCCGGGGAGACTGGACGCGCACGAAGATCTATTCCCTCTCGGAAACGAGCAAGAAGGTCGTCAAGGGTCTGACTCAGCCGGTCCGCGTGACCGTCTTCATGGGACGAGGAGATCGTCTCTGGGCGCCCGTCACCGAGCTGGTCAATCGCTATCGCGCTCTTTCGCCCAGGATCGAGGTCGAATTCGTCGACCCGCGGCGGGAAGTGCTCCGCGCAGACGCGCTCTCGAAGGAGTTTGGCCTGCGGGACGGCACGGTCCTCTTCCGGTCCGGCGACAAGAAGAAATACGTCGAGCACGACAAGATGGCCGACTTCGACTTCGCGAACGCCGGATTTGGAGGCAGCCCCGAAGTCAAAGCGTTCAAGGGAGAAGAAGCGTTCACCGCCGCGATCCTCGAGGTCACCGAGAACAAGCAGACCCGGGTCTATTTCACGGCGGGACACGGCGAGCCCCCGCTCGACTCGATGGAGCGCGGCCGTGGCTTTGCCCAGGTCAAGGAGATCCTGACGCGGGACAACGTCAACGCGGCAGCCTGGGAATCCGCCAAGGGAGACGTCCCGCCCGACGCTTCGGTCGTGGTCGTCGCCGGTCCCAAGACGGCGCTGCTCGAGCCCGAGGCCGCCGAGCTCGTCAAGTACGCGGCGGGTGGCGGGCGCGTGCTGATCCTCGCCGATCCGGTCTTGCCGACGCCCGGTGCGCCCGCGGCCGACCTCGGCCTTTCGGCTTTTCTTTCGACCTACGGGCTGCAACTCGACAACGACATCGTGATCGATCCCGCGAACGCCGTTCCGCTGGTCGGACCGGAGACCGTGATCGCCAACCGATTCGGAACGCATCCGATCGTTCGCTCGCTGTCGGCGGAGGGGCTTCCCGTTCTCTTCCCGATCGCCCGTTCGGTGTCCAAGGCCGACAAACCGCCGGCGGGCTGGACTTCGACAATGCTCGTCGAGACGACGGCCGAGGGTTGGGGAGAGACCGACCTGGTTCACCTGGACGCCGTTCAGAAAGACGCCAAGGACAAGACCGGTCCCGTGACGATCGCCATGGCCGTCGGGCCGGCCGACGAGGCGAAAGCCGGAGCGCATCCGACCCGCGTGGTCGTCTTCGGAAATTCCCGCTTCATCACCAATGACAACCTGCGGAACGCGGGAAACGCGAATCTGTTCCTCAACGCGGTCCACTGGCTCGCGGGCGAGGAAAAGCTCGTCGGAATCGCTCCGAAGACGCCGGAGCAGGCCTCCCTGAGCATGACGCAGTCGCAGGTCAACCGCCTCGGCCTCTTCGCAATGTTCGGGCTGCCGATCCTCTCCATCATCCTGGGAGTATGGGTTTGGTACCGCCGACGAGACTGATGTTTATGAGTTTTCAGTTTTCAGTTTTCAGTTCTCGGTTTCGATCTCCGGGATTGGAGAACTGATGACTGTGAACTGACAACTGAGAACTTCATTCCATGTCTCCCCGCAAGCTTCTCGTCCTCACCGCCGTCGTCCTTCTGCTCTTCGGCTTCATTCTTCTGTTCGAGCGGAAGATGCCGACGACGGCCGATCGGGAGCGAAAAGGGGACCTCGTCTGGGATCTGCCGGAGAGCCGGATCGAGACCGTGCGTCTGGAGAACGGTCCTTCGCTGATCGAGCTGCAGCGCACCAACGGCAGCTGGCGCCTCGTCAAGCCGGAGGCCTATCCGGCCGATTCGGCTTCCGCTTCGGATCTGGTCTCGCAGCTCGCGAGCCTCAAGCGCGCCGGTGCGGAACCGCCCGAGGGCAAAGCGGAGGACTATGGGCTCAACAACGCGTCACCCAAGGCGACGGTCGTCTGGAAGGACGAGAGCAACGAGAAGCGAAAGCTTTCGCGCACGCTGACCATCGGGCGTGACCTGCCCGGCACAGACGCGACCGCCGCGCGCGCCGGCGACGATCTTCTTTGCTTCATCCCTTCGAGCGTGGCCTCCGCGGTGCGCAAGAGCGCCGATGACTTCAAGAGCAAGGACCTCTTCACCGCCTCGGCATTCGACGCGGCGCGGCTGGAGATCGAGCGGGGAAGGGGCCGGCTCTATCTGGCGAAGAAGAACGGATCCTGGTGGATCAACCAGCCGATCACCGATCTCGCCGACGGCGACGCCGTTCAACGCCTCGTTTCCGATCTCACCGGGCTGAAGGCGATCGGGTTCCTGACTCCCGCGGAGAGGCAGGATCTCGCGAGCCTCGGGCTCGCGCCGCCGCTGTACCGCGTGACGCTGGCCGACGCCAAAGCGACGTCCACGACGGTCGATTTTGGCGCGACCCGCTCCGACGGCAACTCGATCTACGCGCGGAACGAGGGACAGGTCCTGAAGGTCCCGAGCACGATCACCGAGGAGCTGTCGAAGGAGGCGGTGGCGTTCCGAGACGCTCACCTGATGCGCTTCGAGAGACCGGCGGCGACGTCGTTGACCGGCACGTTCGGCGGCAAGAGCTTCGCCATCGACAAGTCGTCCGGCAGTTGGACGGCCGGAGGACAGAAGCTTCAGGACTCGGCGGTCGAGGATCTTCTCTCTGCGCTGCTCGATGCGAAGAGCCGGTCGTTCGTCGACAACATCGCGCCGCTCAAGAACAAGACGGCGGCGGCCTCCATCTCGGTCAAGGCTCCTGCCGGGGATTGGAACGTGTCCTTCTACCCGATGCACCCGGACTCTCAGGCGACGGTGAACGGCCGTCCGGGCGCCTTCGCGGTTTCGGACGAGACGATCTCTTCGCTTCAGTCCGCGTTTCAGAAGGCGGCCGCGGCGATCGCCCCGACCCCGGCACCGACGGCGCCGCCCACGAGAGCGGCGCCGAAAAAGTAGCGAGGAGCAAGGTGCAAGAGATTATATCAGATCTGATATAAGCGCGATCCGCGTCGCCACTCCTTGCTTCTTGCTCCTCGCTTCTTGCTCCCTCCTACCTCTTCCCCGTCAAGTGAGGCGGCCTCTTGGACACCTCGGCTTCGAGCTTTTCGATCCGTTTCATACGGGCTCTTTCTTTATCGTCGAGAGACTTCGTCTTTTTCTGCTTCGCCTTGGAGAACATCGTCGAGAGGGAAAAGATCAGCCCCTGGCCGCTCGGAGCCTTGGTGCGCCGCGCCGTTGCCCCCCAGACCTTCGTTTTTTTGAAGATCGCCTCGGAAAAATCGGCGTTGGCGAGATCGGCCCCGGCGAGGTCCGCGCCGGTGAAGTCGGCGCCGATCGCGCGCGAGAAACGAAGGTCCGCTTCCTGGAGGTTGGCGCCGTTGAATTTCGCTCCGATGAGCAGCGTACCGGACAGATCCGCGTCGAAGCCCCGGCAATCGCTGAAGTTGGCCCTCTTGAGCACAGCCAGCCGGAAATTGCCGAGCGACAGGTCCGCCCGCGTGAAGTTCACTCCCTCCCCCTGGGCTTCCGAGACGTCCGCCCCCGCAAAGCGCGCGCCGACAAAGGAGTAGGAGGCGATGTTGGCGCGAGAGAGGATCGCCTTGGACAGGTCCGCGTTCTGGAAGTTCGCGCTTTCGAAGTGAGCGGGGCGCAGGTCCACCTCCGTGAGCTTCGCCTCCGCGAACGAGACCTCTTTGCCGACCGCGTCCAGAAACACGGCGCGTCGAAGCTCGGCTTTCCGCAGCTTCGTCTTGTCGAACCGGGCGCCCGCGAAGCTGGCTTCGACCGCCGACGCCAGCTCGAGGTCCGCTTCCGAGAAGTCGGCGCCCTCGCAGTTGGCGGCATTCAGGCTGGTTTGCCGCATGTTGGATCGATGGAACCGGGCGCGGCGGAGATCGGCGCCCGAGAAATCGGCCCCCTTCATTTGCGCCCCATCGAA
>DATDNV010000467.1:0-4507 GCA_036518075.1 Thermoanaerobaculia bacterium | reverse complement strand
TTGAATCGATCGCCAGATCGACAGGTAGCCGCAGAAGAGATTACCGACGGTGAAGAGGGTCGGAAGCCAGAAGAGCCGGCGGGAGAGCCTCTGCGTGAGTCTTCGTCCCCTCGTCGGCCGAGTCTCGTCGAGGCTGTCGCTCACTTCCATCGCGCGAGCGCTGTCTTTCCGGCCCTGACCTTGTTGCCGGTCGCGACCAGGATCTCCACCCCGTCGGGAGCGAACAGATCGACGCGCGATCCGAAGCGAATCATGCCGATGCGATCGCCCCGGCGCAGCGGATCGCCGGTCCTGGGACGGAACACGATGCGCCGCGCGAGCGCGCCGGCGATCTGCTTGAACGTCACGGGTCCGCGGGCGGCCTCGATGGTGATCCGGTTTTGCTCGTTCTCGGCAGACGACTTGGCGTCGAACGCCGCAAGCTTCCGTCCGGGCGTGTAGGTGTAAGCGGATAAACGGCCGGTCGCGGGGCTTCGATTGACGTGGCAGTTGAAGACCGACATGAAGATCGTGATCCGCCGGCTCGCGCCCGCCGGGGCCTCCGACGCGGCTCCAACCGACAGAATCGTTCCGTCCGCAGGCGAGACGATCGTCAGTTCGTCCCCGTCCGGGGTCCGCTCGGGGTCGCGGAAGAACTGAAGCAGGAAAAGAGTCGCGAGCGCGAAGATGGACGCGACGACCGGGTGGCCGAACCCGGCCGCGAGACCAGCCACGACTGCCGGAGGAAGGATGAAAGGGTAGCCGTCAGGAGCGATCGGTACCCTCAGTGGGCGACTCCTAATCGGTGGTGCCGCACGATTGCCTCCATGCGATCTTTCAGAAGGAGCTTTTCCTTCTTGAGCCGGCGCTCTTCGAGAGCTTCTTCCTCGGAGAGGCGCGCCTTGGCGGCGAGGGCTTCAAGCCGCCGCTCGTGATCTCGATGTTCCGCATGGAGGCGGTCGTAGTCCGGATCGACCTCCGTTAGAGACTCCTGGTTCTGATTCTCCATCGCTTCAACCTCCTTTTTTCGAATGGGATTCGGAAGGCGGAAGGGGAAACCACAATCGGAGTTTACTGGTTCAAAGTTCGAAGTTCTAGGTCGAAAATAGGACGTAGGACGAAGGAGATAGGACGTATTGAAACGAAGCCGACCCTCCCTGCGACCTTCGTCCTACAACCGACGTCCTCTCTCGTTCGAACCCTTTTCTTCGAGCTGGAGCACGAGCGCGAGCGCGTCTTCGCCGTCCTGGTAATACGCCCGTCGACGGTAGGCTTCTCGGAATCCGTAGGAGGCGTAAAAGCGGCGGGCGGTCCCGTTGGAAACCCGGACCTCGAGCGTGACGGCGTGGGCGCCGACGCTGCGGGCGCGAGCGAGCGCATCTTCGAGCAGCCGCCGTCCGTACCCGCGGTGTCGCAGCCGCGCGTCGGTCGCGATCTTGTTGATGTGAAACTCTTCGTAGAGCGATACGGCGAAGAGATATCCGCCGACCCGAGGCACCGACGCTCCTTCCGCCAGCAACACCCGCGCGTAACGGTAAGGCTCCAGCAGCTCCGTTTCGAAAAACTCGCGCTTCCAGGGCACACGGAACGACTCATCTTCGATCCGCGCGATCTCGTCCAGGTCGCCCGCCTTGGCGGGCACGATCCGATAGACCTCGGGGAGCGGCTCACGCAGTGCCATGCTTCTCCTCGGCAGCGCTCCTGCGTGAGTAAACAGCGGCGGACTCCAGCGGCGATGCCGCCAAACGGGGCGCCCGCGCCACCGCCCGGGCGAGAATCTCGGAGAGAGGAACGGGAAGAGAAAGGGCCGGGATCCCGAGAAGATCCTGCGGCAATGAGACCAAAGCCAAGCCGCGGCATTGCTCGCGAGCCTCGTCTCGAGGAAGCCGCCGGACCGGCGACAGGGGCTCGGCGCGTGCTCCCGTGAGTCCGTAGAGCTCCAGGACGATCTCCCCTCGGCCGGCGTCGAGAGCCGCCGCGACCTGCTCGACCGCTGAGTCTCGCGCCGCCTCCGCCATCGCTTCGAGCGTCGGTACGGGCTCGACTTCGACGCCCGAGCCTCGTGAGAGTCCCCACGCGGTCGCGAGCCCGATCCGCAGGCCGGTAAACGAGCCCGGGCCCGAGCAGACGGCGATTCGGTCACAGTCCCGCAGTCGGGCTCCGGTCTGCGCAAAGAGCCGTTCGATCGCCGGGAGCAGCTCTTCAGAGGCGCGACGGTCCGACGACAACCGCTCCGATGAAGCGACTCCGTCTCTCAGCAGGGATACGGCTGGGAAGGGGCTTGCGGTATCCAGCGCCAGGACGCTCGAGATTTGCGGCGACAGACTCGCCATGCCGAGAGATTATGCTAACCGTGACTCGGATTTGAAGTCCGTCGGCCTGCCCGAAAGGGCGAAGAGAGGATGCCGTGTGAGCGTCGAGGTCCGGCCGATCTTTCCTGCCGACCGAGGTTCTCGTCGATGAGCGCCGTTCCTCCGCGGTCGACGCCCATGCTCCGCCAGTATTTCGAGATGAAGAGCCAGGCGCCCGACGCGATCCTCTTCTATCGCATGGGCGACTTCTACGAGATGTTCTTCGAGGATGCGAAAGAGGCGGCGCCGCTGCTCGGCATCGCGCTCACCGCCCGGCACAAGGACTCCGACATCGAAGCGCCGATGTGCGGCGTGCCGCACCACAGCGCGGACCACCACATCGCGCGCCTGGTCGCCGCAGGCCGGAAAGTCGCCATCTGCGACCAGGTCGAGGATCCGCGCGCCGCCAAAGGCCTCGTGCGCCGGGCGATCACGAGGATCGTGACGCCCGGAACCGTGCTCGACCCCGAATCGCTCGTCCCCGGAACGCCGTCCTATCTCTGCGTCCTCGTTCCTTCGGAGCCCGAGTGGGGCGCCTCGTTTCTGGATCTCTCGACGGGACGCTTTCATGCCGGCGACGTTCTCCCGGGCCGGCTGCAGGACCTCGTCGCGCTCTTTCGGCCCCGGGAGATTCTTCTGCCGGACGGCGCGGTCTCGCCTTCCTTGCCCGGCGCCGCGACCAGCCGCCGGAGCGCTGAATGGTTCGAAACGGCGGACCGCTCCTCCGTCCTTCGAACCGGGGGCGAAGTGGCCGGGCCCGCTCGCGTCGCGGCTGCCGCCGCCCAACGATACGCGGAGGAGATGCGTCCGGGAGGCGTCGGTCATCTCGCCGCGCCGGAGCCGCTGCGCTTTGGCGAGCGCATGGGGCTCGATGCGTCCGCGATCGCGACGCTCGAGCTCTTCGAGTCCACGGAAGGAGACCCGTCGCGCAGCCTCTACGCGGTGATCGACCGCACCCGCTCGCCGCTGGGCGCGCGCGCTTTGAGGGAAACGCTCTCACGTCCTTCCCGCGACCCGATCGAGCTCACGCAGCGATGGGATGCGGTGCAGGAGCTCATCGAACGGGCCGAAGCCCGAAGAGCGCTGGGCGACGCGATCGGGCGCGTGGGCGACGTCGAGCGCCGATTTGCGCGCATCTCCGCCCAGGTCGCCGGCCCGCGTGAGGTGGCAGCCTGGGCGGAAGGGCTGGCGGCGGTGCCTCAACTCCGCGAGGAGGGCGCGTCCTTCGCGAGTCAGCGCTTGCGCGACCTGCTCGACGCCATCCCGCCTTGCGACGATCTCGTGAATCTCGTGCGAAAGACGATCTCCGATACTCCTCCGATCCTCGTTTCCGCCGGCGGCGCGATTCGCGAAGGGGCGGACAAGGAGCTCGACGAGCTTCGCCACTTGCGGCGGGATGCGCAGGGGGCGCTCCTCGCCATCGAGGCGGAAGAGCGGAAGCGCTCGGGAATCGCCAACCTGCGCGTGCGTTACAACCGCGTCTTCGGTTACTCGCTCGAGGTCGGCCACGCTCACCGGGACAACGTTCCATCCGACTGGATCCGGCGGCAGTCGCTGGCCAATGCCGAGCGGTTCGTGACCCCGTCGCTCAAGGAGCTCGAAGAAAAAATCCTCACAGCCGAGGAGCGTATCGGCCAGATCGAGGAGCGGGTGTATCGGGAGCTCCTTGCCGAGCTGTCCCGGGCGTCCGACCGGGTCGCGCGCATCGCTTCCTCCGTCGCGGGGATCGACCTCGCGGTGAGCTTCTCCGATACCGCCGCTTCCGGCCGGTGGGTCCGGCCCAAGCTTTCCACCGTTCCGCGTCTTCGGCTCGAGGATGCGCGACACCCGCTGGTCGAGGCTCTCCGTCGCGAGGAGCCGTTCATTCCCAACGATGTTGACCTGTCGCCCGACAAACGGATCCTGCTCGTCACGGGTCCCAACATGGGAGGCAAATCCACCTATCTGCGGCAGGTCGCAACCGCCGTTCTTCTCGCCCAGAGCGGGTCGTTCGTGCCGGCGGCGAGAGCCGACTTCTCGATCGTGGACCGCATCTTCACGCGCGTCGGTGCCGCCGACCATCTCTCCCGCGGCGAATCGACCTTCATGGTCGAAATGCTCGAGGCGGCGGCGATTCTTCGTGAGGCGACCCCGTCCAGCCTCGTGATTCTGGACGAGGTCGGCCGGGGGACTTCGAC
>DATDNV010000466.1:0-3824 GCA_036518075.1 Thermoanaerobaculia bacterium | reverse complement strand
TCCGGTCGCCGGTCTCGATCGTGAAAGAGATCGCCGCGAGGAACGACAGGACCGCAACGGCCTGGAAGACCACCGCCACCGGGCTCATCCAGCCGAGCAAGAGGACGGCGAGCAGGCTTCCCGCCGCGGCTCCGATGAGATCGACGGCGTACGCCTGGTAGAAGCCCTCTCGCGCGCCGCAAAGCATCACCGTGACGGCCATGCCCGCAAACAGAAAGAAAGGGAAAAAACAGCAGAACACGAGCGAGAGGCCCAGGAAGCGGGCGGTCCTCACGTACGGATAGATCTGAATCGCGATCAAGGTTCCCGCGTAAATCGCGACACCCGCCGCGACCGCGAGTCCGGACGCTCTCCTGCTCATTCGTTCCGGCGTCAACGCGTCGGGCTTCTGATGGACGATGAGGGCGCCGGAAGCCAGACCCAGCATTGCCAGCGAGATCAGCATGAATGCGAAGTAATAGCCGAGCGTCGCGGCAAAGAGCCGCGAAAGAACGATCTGCGCGCACAGGATGCTCGCCGAAATGGCCGCCAGCCCGAGGAGTGACGATCGACTCAGGGGTCGGCCGCTCGCGGTCACTTCATAACCCGGAGCGTTCGATGGCTCGTCCCTCTTTGTACACCGCGTGGATCGCTCGGACGTTCTCGACGCGCGCGAGCGGGTCGGCATCGAGAACGAGCAGGTCCGCGCGCTTTCCGGGCTCGAGTGTCCCGCGGTCCGTCTCGATCCCCAGCGACCGAGCCGAGTTTCGAGTCGCCATTCGAATTGCTTCGAGAGGGCTTATGCCGGATCTGATATAACAGCCCATTTCGATCGAGACCCCGAGCCCGGGAAACGCCCACATGTCGGTGCCGAGAGCGACCGGGACACCAGCCTCATCGAGACGTCGTAAGTTCTCGCGCAAAGCCGGAAGACGCTTCGAGACGCTGGCGAAGTTGGGGTATCGCTCCCGATAGCCCTGCGAATACGCAGCCGACCGATATCGAGTCACGGTTTCCCGTGGGAGTCCGCGAACGGCCAGCGGGTCGGAAAGGACCTCCTCCATGAAGGCCCGCGTGTCCGCGAGAAATTCGAAAATGTCCATGGTCGGTATGTAGAAGACGGGACGCGCTTTCATGATCGCTACCGTGTTCGCGTCGATCGGCTCGAGGACGCCGTGCGCGAGCGCGGTCGCTCCGTCGGAGATCGCCTCCTTCGCGTCGCCGAGATTGGGCGCGTGAACTACCGCCCGCAAACCCTGGCCGACGGCTTCGGTGATCAAGGCCTTCGCGATATCGGGCGCCATCCGAGGAAGCGCCGGCCGGGGCGAACGACACCAGGCCATGTCGTCGAGCATCAACTTGATCTCGCGCGAGCCCATCGCTTTCGCCTTGCTTACCGCCTCGCGGCTTTCCTGCGGCGTCGCCGGGAAACGATTCAGATGGGAGTCCGCCGGCTCTCCCTGATCCCACCATCCGCCCTTGGCCGTGAAGATCGGCGCGGCCGGAAAGACCTCCGGAATGTCGGCGCGCGTTCGGGATTCGGCCGCCAGCTTCTGCGCCGCCGCGACGTCCTCGGCCATCAGCCGGACGGAGGTCACCCCCCAGCGGAGCATCGCCTTCAAATCGTCATCGGATTCCGCATGCACGTGAGCATCGATCAACCCGGGGATGATCCACTTTCCGGAGACATCGATGACCGTTGCGCCTTTCGGCAGCGCGGCGATCGCCTCGGAGGTCGCCTCTCCGACCGAGACGATGCGGCCGTCGGAAACCAGGACGAGGGCATTGCGGCGAATCGGTCCGCCCGTTCCATCGATCAGCGTGGCGCCGCGGAACGCGACGGCGGCGATCAGGAGCGCGGCCTTCATGGCTGTCCGGCCGCGGGCGGACGGGATTCCGGGGAGGAGGTCTCCCGCCGAACGGTCGAGGCCGCAGCCGTCTCCGCCGGGGGCCGAAGCGAGAATTCCGTCACGATCACCGGCTCAAAATACCCCGGGTAGTCGTGGGCCGCGACCCGGTCGAAGCGGGCCGCAGCCGCCTCGACCAGCCTGGCCGAGCGCTCCTGAAGACGGAGCGGGTTGGCCCAGACGCTGTTCTCCGAAACGATCCAAAAGCGCTTCTCCCCGATGGAACGAAGCTCCGCTTCGATCGCGTCCAGGGTTTCGTCGACCGCGGCGGCATTCGTCCACAGCTCCCGATAGTTTCGAAATTCCGGCACCAGCGACGGCTCCCACCGGGCGAAGCCCCGGAGGCATTCCTGCGGAGCGCCGTAGTACCAGACCGTCGGGACCAGATAATCCGGAGCGGCGACGACGAAACCCCCTCTCGGTAACCGACCGTCCAGAGAGGCCGCTCGAATTCCCGATTTCGGAACGTCTGCGCGCGGAATCCGCCGCTCACATGCCGTGCTTCCCAGGAAGACGAACAGCGCGATCAGGCCGGGCGCAAGTCTGCGGGCCGGCGTTCGCCAGCGATCCGGCAGGATTTCGATGCAGCGAAACGGGAGAGCCGCGGCCACCGCGCAAGCGAGGCCCGCGGAGACGGTGAAGTACCTCGGTTCCGTTCGGAAGAACCCGAGGACCAGCCATGTGGAAAGCATGACGGCGACGGTCAGCGCAAACGCGCGAGCCGAACCGCCTTCGAGCCGCAGGGCAACCAGGAGCGCCACCGGCGCACAGGCTAGAAGAAGCACCGCCGCCAGACCGCTCGGAAACAAAGGAAGCAGGTGGCCGGCTGCGGACTCGATCTGGGGCCAGCGGGTGTTCCAGGCCGACGAGAATCGCCACGGCTGGCCGACTTCGAGCTGCGCGCGCGCCGCCGGCGCCCAGAAGAGAAGCAGGGCGCCGGCTGCCAGACTTCCCGCCAGGATCGTTCGCCAGGCGCGGTCCGCCGAGCGGAACGCGAGCGCGATCAACGCCGCCGACCCGATCGCGATCACGGCGAGCGTCCCAGAGTAATGGGAGTAGGCGAGAAGAATCAGAGCCAGGGCAACGAAAAGACGCTGGCCTGCGCTCGACGCGCGGACCTTTGTGGAGAGGCGGCCCATCGACGCGAGCGCGAGCGCGGCGAGCAGCAGAGTGAGCGAGTACGGGCGCACCTCGGCCGCCATGAGGATCAACAGAGGATGCGAAGCGGCGAGAGCCGCCGCGAGGAGGGCCGCGCCCGGCCCGCCGATTCGGAACGCAAGCACCACGATGGAAATCAGCGCCGCCATGCCTATGAAGTAGCCGAACGCTTTCACGGCGCTTTCCTCGTATCCCGCGGCCTTCACGAAGAGAGCGAGAACGGCGGTGAAGAGCGGCGGGTTGTAGTCCTGACCGGCCCGCCCGATGAACTGCCTCAGCGAAGTGGAGCGAGCGATGTACACCGATGAAGCCTCGTCTCGCCACAATCCATTCCGGAGAAACGGCCAACGCAGCCATGCGCCGGCCGCGAGAAGCAGAGCGATGCAGATGACGAGCGGGTATCCGCCTCGGACCGAATCGGCCGTCTGCCGCGCCGGATGCGGTCGTTCGCGCAGATCGAGCTCGGCACCGGCCACCGGCCGCGCGTCTTGCGTCGGCGGCGAGAGATGCGACTCCCGCTTCATCGACGCGAAGCTCCTTCCTCGCGCCGCGAAGAGAAGACCCCGGCAGAAAGATCTCCATAGATCTCGAGATACCGGTCGAGACAGATCTCCCAGGACCAGATTCGCTTCGCCGCCTGAGCGGCGCGCACGCCGAGCGCGCGAAGCCGCTCCCGTGAGGTGAGCGCCTCCGCGCAGGTTGTCTGAAAATCTTTTCCGCGAACGCCGGCCGACAGGAGAATGTCGGCCGCCGAGGGACACGCGACTCGCGTCTCTTCCG
>DATDNV010000465.1:0-6746 GCA_036518075.1 Thermoanaerobaculia bacterium | reverse complement strand
CTCGAAGTCGATGAAGAGCGCGAGCCGCTGCTCAAACGAGAGGCGCGCCGGGGGCGCTGCGGAGACGTTGACGGAGGTCGAAGCGGGAGCCGGCGCCAGGGCCGTCGGCGCGGGCGCATGACTCTCGCCGACAGGTCGTGGCGCGTCGTGGGCCGGACCGCCGCCACCCTTTCGGCGGCGAGAGCCGCCGCGTCGGCGCGGGCGTTTCTTTTCCCCTTCCTCGGCGGCGGGGAACGGTATGGTTTCGTCGATCATTTTTTTCCTTCCGGTGCGTAGTCGAACGAGGAGGTCGTGAGCAGGAATGACGTCATGGCCCGGGCGACTTCGCGCCCGTCCGCGTCGGTCATCGAAACCTCGCCCACGTTCGAGCGACGCCCTTTCTTCAGAATCCGGGCTTTCGCCCAGACGTCGGTGCGCGCGCGGCGCAGGTAGTGAATCGTCAGATCCGCCGTCGCAAAGCCCATCTTCCCATCGAAGTTGGTCGAGAGAGCAAAAGCAACGGCCGTGTCGGCAAGGGCGGCGAGCACGCCCCCATGAATGGTCCCTGACCCGTTGGTGATCTGCTCCCGGTACGGGAGGCGAAAGAGGGCATAGTCGGGAGCGATCTCTTCTAGGCTCGCGTTGAGCCAGGCGAGGGCGGGGGCCGAGGAGAGGCGCCGCCTCAGCCTCTGCAGGAGATCCGGCGCGAGGGCCGGGGAGGCTGGAACGGGCGCCTCCAAAGTCGTCGGATTCATAAACGATTCATTCTAAATGGTCTAAGGTCCAAAGTCTAAGGTCCAAGGCTCAAAACCCAAGATCTACGTCCGTCACTTCGAACTTTAGACCTTGGACTTGCAGCATTAAACCTTGGAAGGTCCGTCTTCATCGACGGTCTCTCTCTCGTAGTACGGCAGCTCTTCCGCTCTCTTGGTCGAGTTGTCGAGCTCGCGCGGCACCTCGACGATCGTGCGAGTGACATTGGGGTCGCAGGTTTCGTTCTCGCACTCGTACGTGTACACGTTCTTCTCCGGGTATTTCTTGAAGCCGACGACCGTCTGGTACGTGTCGCAGTTGCCGCACTTGATCGACATCATGAAGATGTCGATGACGTGCCTGTCGGGGGAATCTTCGGCGCTGTCCACGCGGAGATAATACGCTCGGAGGTGATTGACGATGAGAGCGCGTGCATGGTGGGTGCTTCTGGTCTCCGCTCCAGCTCTTCTCGCCGCGTCGAGCTTCGACAAGACGATTCCCATCCCACGCACGGGCGAAACCAAGCTCAGCTGGACTTCCGAAGGGTGTTCAGTCCGCGCCGTCTCCCTTCAGAACTATCCCGACCGTGAAGACATCGAGAAAGCCCGCAAGTCGGATCCCAACGACCATTCCTGGGTCTGGTGGAACTTCCATGTCGAGAACCGAGGGCAGACCAAGTGCAAGATCAAGCTCTGGGTCGACGTTTACGGCAAGGACGGCCAGATCGCGAAGTCGAGCGACCGCAGCGACACGGTCGATGCCGGGAAGCTGGACGACAACATTCGCCTGTCAACGCGCATGAAGACGATCGATATAGCCGACTCTCCAAAGGCTCGCGTCCGAGCGGAAATCGGACCGAAGTGAGCGGAGAGTGACCAGTGACGAGTGACGAGTGACGAGTGACGAGTGACGAGAGGATACGAAGCGAGGTGCAAATCGTCCGGACCGCGCCATCGATCGAAGCTCCCTACGACTACCGCGCAGCCAAAGAGGGTCTCGCTCATCGATTTCGGCCAGCTGCGGTCATCGACGTCGAAGGAGACGACCGGGTCGCCTTTCTCCAGGGTCAGCTCACCCAGGACGTCAAGGCGCTCGGGCCGGGGGAAGTCCGCCTGGCCGCCGGTCTAACGCCCAGGGGTAAGCTCCTCTTCATCGCTCGCCTCCTTCGTCTCCCCGATCGCCTGCGGCTCCTCCTCACGGGCGGCTTGCGTGAGCGGACGCTTGGGCACCTCAGGAAGTACGCCGTCTTCCAGAAGGTGTCGATCTTCGATCGGAGCGACGAGCTCGCCCGAGTCGGACTCTACGGACCCCGCGCCAGCGACGCGGCGGCGCGCGAGGCTTGGACTCTCCTGCCCGGCGAAGGCGAGTTCTCGAGAGAGATTGTTGCCCCGGCGAGCGCGCGCTCGGAGCTCGAGGAATGGCTCGCGAAGGCCGGCTCATCTCTCGTTTCGGACGAGACCGCTGAAATCCTCCGGATCGAGGCAGGCCGCCCTCGATTTGGCAAGGACGCGGACGAGTCCCATCTCGCTGATGAAGTCGGGTTGAACGAAGCCATCTCGACGACCAAAGGCTGCTACGTCGGACAGGAGATCGTCGCGCGCCTGCGGACCTATGGGCGCGTCAACCGCCGGCTGGTCGGCTTTCGTTTTCCGCAAGGGTTGATTCCGGAAGGGACGCTCCTGCGCCCTCGCGAGGCCGAAAGCGACAGCAAGATCGAGTGGGGCCGGGTCACCAGCGCGGCTGTCTCCCCCACGGCGGGAGCGATCGGCCTGGGCTATGCGTTCCGCGACGTCCCCTCGGGGGGACTGCTGGTCTCCTCCGACGACCTGACTCGTACAGCTTCTGTGGCGGAATTGCCTTTCGCGTGAGGTCTTCCGCCGCTGCTGCGACCTCGGGCGCGCACGAGCCCTGGACCGTCCATGCCGCTCTCCTCGGCGCCCAGACGGGGTTCGCGCTCTTTCCCATCTTCGGGAAGCTCGCGCTCGTCACCATTCCCGCCATGGTCCTCGCGGCGTACCGGGTCGTGGCGGCCGCGCTCCTTCTCGAGGGAGCCCGCCGGATCGCCCGAGCCCGCGAGCTCGCACCGCCGGATCGAAAAGCGGTTCTCCTTTACGGGGTCCTCGGAGTTTCGCTCAACCAGGTGCTTTTCATTCTCGGCCTGTCGCTCACGACTGCCATCAACACGACGATCCTGACCGCCACCATTCCCATATTCACTCTCGCGGTCGCGGTGATCATGGGCCGGGAGCGAATGAGCGGCCGCGCGGGAATCGGAATGGTGCTGGCCGGTGCCGGGGCCTTCTGGCTTCTGAACATTCACCGATTCGACTGGCACAGCCGTTCGATGCGGGGCAATCTGCTTCTCCTGGCGAACGCGCTTTCCTACTCCTTCTATCTCGTTCTGTCCCGTCCCATCCTTGCGCGGTACAGCGTGCTCACGATCGTTTCCCGTGTCTTTCTTTTCGGCGCGCTGCCGATCCTCGTCGTGGCCTCCCCGTTCGTCGCCTCCTTTCGTCCGGCCAGCGTCACGCCCCTTTCCTGGCTGAGTTTGGCCGCGGTGATTCTGGTCTGCACCGTGATTCCCTATGCCGCGAACTCATGGGCGCTCGCGCGAACCCACGCCTCGCGAGTCGCGTTCTACGTCTTCGTTCAGCCGGTCATCGCGGCGGCGCTGGCCGTGGCCGTGCTCGGAGAGACGCTCAACGCGAGGACAGTGAGCGCCGCCCTCCTGATCTTCGCGGGGCTGGCGGTGTCACTCGTCAAAGGAAGACTCCCGGCGAGGCCCGTCCCGTGAGAGCGGCCGTGATCATCCCGGTCTTCAACGAGCGGGACTCGCTTCCCCTCGTCGTCGGCGACATTCCGAAAGACGCCGTATCCCAGATCGTCGTCGTCGACAACGCTTCCACCGACGGCACGGACCTCGTCGCGCAGAATCTTCCCGTGCGGCTCGTGAAAGAGCCCCGGCGCGGATATGGCAACGCCTGTCTCGCCGGCGTCGCCGCCCTGGCATCCGATCCTCCCGACGTGATCGTCTTTCTCGACGGGGACTACTCGGATCACCCGGAGGAGATGCGAGACATACTGAAGGCGATCGCCGCCGGCTCCGATCTCGTCATCGGCTCTCGCGCCCTGGGACGCCGGGAGCCCGGGGCGCTGCTGCCGCAGGCGCGCTTCGGCAATCTCCTGGCCTGTTTCCTGATCCGGGTCCTCTACGGCCACCGCTACACGGATCTCGGGCCCTTTCGCGCGATCCGCTGGGACGCCTATCAAAGGCTGGGCATGCGGGACACCAACTTCGGCTGGACCTGCGAGATGCAGGTCAAGGCGGTCCGCCAGCGTCTCCGCATCGCCGAGGTACCGGTATCCTATCGGCGCCGCGTTGGCGTGTCCAAGATCACGGGAACGCTTTCCGGCACGCTCGCGGCCGGCTACAAGATCCTCTGGACGATCGCTCGCTACGGGTTTGAGTAGAACTCGCGGGCACTTCCTTCGTCGGAACGCGGCGGGACTGTCGGCGCGCGCGGTCGCCTTCGGCGACCAGCGCCGAGAATTTTCTAAACCGGAGCTAAGAGCCGAGCCCTGCGACCCGCTCATCGCCTCGCCGGGGTGCAGACCGCTGCCGGGGCTATCAAGAGGATCGTGCGGCCCTGCCGTGCCGCGGACCCTCGACTCCCTTTAGTAGTATTCGCGCGTGATCGCTCCCACTTCCCTGGAAGACCGGATCACCAGGATTCTCGGCGACCGGTATGAGCTGATCGAGCTTCTCGGAAAGGGAGGTTTTGCCAGCGTTTTCCGGGTGCGAAGCCTCCGGCTGGGCCGCACCGAGGCCCTGAAAGTCCTGTCCGAGTCGCTCACCGAAGATTCCGATTTCGCGAAACGATTCGAGCAGGAGGCGCGTGTCGCCGCATCGCTCGACCACCCCCAGATCGTCAAGGTCTACGACTACGGGGCGGCTGAAGACTTCGTCTGGTTCTCGATGCAGTACGTCGACGGCCCTTCGGTCGGCCGGGAGCTGCGAATGCGGGAGAGCTTCGATGAGCTTTCGACCGCCCGTATCGCGGTCGGAGTACTCGACGCTCTTCAGTACAGCCACGCGCGCGGAGTCATTCACCGCGACATCAAGCCGGACAACATCCTCCTGGATCGTGAGGGCCGCCCGTACCTCACCGATTTCGGGGTCGCGAAGTCGCAGGTCGCGCTCGTCAAGACCCACGCCGGAACGCTCCTGGGGTCGCCCGCGTACATGTCGCCGGAGCAGCTGCAGGGCAAGCCGCTCGACGGACGCTCCGATCTCTATTCGCTCGGCGTCACTCTCTACAAGATGCTCGCCGGCGGACTCCCTTTCACCGCCGACGACACCTTTCGCGCGACGATGAAGCGGCTGTCCGAGCCGCCGGAGCCCCTCTCGACTCGCCGCCCCGAAGTCAATGCCATGCTCGCCGAGATCGTCATGCGGTCGCTCGAGCGGGACGTCACGCGCCGCTATCCGGACGCGGAGGCGATGCGCGAGGATCTCCAATCGTTTCTCCAGGACATCACGCCTCCACGAGTTCGTCTGAGCGCGGGCGCCGTGCGCGGCGACAGCCCGACTCCCACCGGCGTCACGATGCGGACTCCGTCGCGAGCCACTCCGCTCTCGACTTCCTATGCGCGCACTCCGA
Source organism: Thermoanaerobaculia bacterium (assembly GCA_036518075.1). Taxonomy (GTDB): domain Bacteria; phylum Acidobacteriota; class Thermoanaerobaculia; order UBA5066; family Gp7-AA6; genus DATDNV01. The sequence goes on along the minus strand of DATDNV010000465.1, from coordinate 1,353 downwards.
CGCCTCGGGCGACGACACCGCCGCCGCCAGCGCGGACTCCGGCGGCGACGACGATGCCGCCGCAGCCGCCCGCTCCGGCTGGACCTGGTCCAGAGCCGCCGGCGGCCGCGCCGCCACCCCCGGCAAGTCCCGTCGCGAAGGTCGCCTCGATACGTAAGCCGCTGCCGATTCCGAGGCTTCCACGGACCGCGTCCGTCTGGATCACTCTGGCCATCGGCGTCGCCACCGTGGTGGCTATCGCCCTTTTCGCAAGACGTCCCGCTCCCGCGACACAGTCTGTCCCGGAACGCCCACTGCCGTCGACGCCCGTCGGGGCGATCCCCACTCTTCCCGTTCCGACCGCCGTTGCGGCGGTCGAGCCGACGCCGGTTCCGACCGAAGCGGCTGCCATCGCGGAAGAGCCGACCCCACGACCTGCGCGCCCGACTCCGCGGCCCACCCGCCGCCCGGCTCCGCCGACGGCCGCCGTCTCGTCGTCGGCCGAGCCGACCCCGGTCCCGATGGGGCCGGCGCGGCCTCCGAAATCTTTGGCCGAGATGATCGCTGTCGCGCCGCTCGTTCTGGCCCCCGAATTCGTCTCGCGGCACCACAACGAGTCCGTGGGCCTGTCGGTCACCGTTGGCGCCGACGGAATGGTCAAGAACGCCAAGGTCATTTCCGAGGTTTGCCCCGAGTGCGACCGAGCCGCCCTGGAGGCGATTCGCCGGTCCCGGTTCAAGCCGGCGATGGATGCGGACGGCAGGCCGATGGAATCGACGCTCGCCATCGCCATCCGAATCCCATAGCGGCAGCTATAATCCCCAACCCCCGGGGGGATTCCATGACGAGACGCGCTTCGCTCATTCTCGGCCTGACGCTCGCCGCCTGCGGCCTCACCGCCTGTGCCACGACATCGAAGGAAGTCCGGCTCAAGATGGCCCTGGATGTCACCTCCCAGCCGGAAAAGGCGGAGGTGCAGTACCGCGGCAAGGTCGTCGGCCATGCGCCGGTCTCGATCGACGTCAACACCTATGAGGACCTGCAGTCGGTCGTCGCTTCTCTCGGGGACCTGAGCGTCGTCGAGAAACGCCTCCGAATTCTGTCGCCGGACAAGGCCCAGCTCATCTTCAAATTCGGCAAGCAGCAGCAGTCGCCTCTGGCGCGGACGCTCGGGGTCCAGAACATTCTGATCTTCGACTATTCGGAGAAGGTCTCGTTCGACATCGACAAGTTCGACCTGAAGCCGGATGCGTTGCCGATTCTCAACACCCAGGCCGACATCCTGAACACCTACTTCCCCAACGCCACGGTCTACGTCTGTGGATACACCGATTCCACGGGGACGGACGATCACAACCTGAAGCTGTCGCTCAA
>DATDNV010000464.1:0-2748 GCA_036518075.1 Thermoanaerobaculia bacterium | reverse complement strand
ACAGGACTTCGACGCGCATACGATCGCAAAGTGAATCCGGGCGTCTTTGAGCTCGCGAAGCTTGTTCTCGATCTCATCGAGGGTCAGCATCTCGCCGCCGACGCGGTGCTTCGCGGACTTGAAGGCTCCATCGATGTCGGTGATCTTCTTGCCCGGGTTTTCCAGGATGGTCTCGATCGCGATCACATTGTAGGCGTCGATATAGAACGCCTTTCGTTCGTCGGCGCTCATCGAAGCGGATTGCGCATCGCCGACGTTGGCGAGATACGCGGACAGCCGCTTCTTGTCCTGACCATCCGTCCCGCGGTAGTCAAAGCCCCCGTTCTTCGCGCGCGCCGCGAGAACCGCGTCCAGCGGTGCCGGGTCCGGCGAGGCGGCGCCCGCGGCTCCGGACGTCAGAAACCCGATCGCGAGGGCCCACATGCAGGTTCTTCTCACGGCGCTCTCCTCTCTCGATCGTATACGGAATGTGGCGATGAAGCGGATCCGCATCTGCTCCAAGTCGAAGGTCTAAGCCGGACACCGAGCCGCCCGCCGAAGGCAGACCCTGGACCGCAGGCAACGGAGGCTAAGGCCGGCGGTGACCAGACCCGCAGCAGGAGGCAACGCCGTTTGAAGAACGGCGGTAACGTTCCAGGCCCGGGGAATTCAACGCCGGACCGCAGCCAGAATGCCGTAGGCGATCGCGCCAATCGCGCCGGCCATCGGGATCGTGAGGATCCATGCATACACGATGCGTCCCGCGACTCCCCAGCGGACCGCCGAGAACCGCTGGGTGGACCCGACACCGACGATGGCGCCCGTGATCGTGTGCGTGGTCGAAACCGGGATGCCCGCCAGCGACGTCCCCATGAGGGTGAGCGCCGCGCCGGTCTCCGCGCAAAAACCGGAGAACGGCTTCAGCTTCGTGATCCGCGACCCCATGGTGCGCACGATCCGCCATCCTCCGGTGAACGTTCCCAGCGCGATCGCGGCGTGCGCCGAGAGGATGATCCAGACGGGAATCTCCGAGAGATCGTCGAGATGCATCCAGTGGAAGGGAGTTCCGGGAACGGCGAAGAGCTCCTTGTTCGCGACGAGGAGCCCGGCGATGATGCCCATCGTCTTCTGCGCATCGTTCGCGCCGTGGGAAAGGGAGTATCCGGCCGCCGAAGCGAGTTGAGCCCGCCGAAACCATCGATCCACCGATCCCGACGGCACTTTCCGGAAGATCCATGCAACTCCAACCATCAAAAGAAATCCCGCGATCATTCCGAGGAGCGGCGAAAGAACGATGAACGCCAGCGTCTTGGCCCACGCGGAACCGGGAACGATCGCGCGCACGCCGACGCGCGCGACCGCGGCGCCCGCGTATCCGCCGATCAACGCGTGGGAGGAGGAGGACGGGATCCCGAAGTACCAGGTGATCAGGTTCCAGGTGATCGCGCCCACCAGACCGCCGAAGACCACGTTGGAATTGACGACGTCGATGTCGATGAGCCCCTTTCCCATCGTCCTGGCGACGGCGGTTCCGAAGGCGAACGCCGCAGCGAAGTTGAAGAAGGCCGCCCAGAAGACGGCAAGGAACGGCGAGAGAACGCGGGTCGAAACGACGGTCGCGATCGAGTTGGCCGAATCGTGCATTCCATTGATGAAATCGAAGATGAGCGCGACCCCGATGATGAGAAGGACGTAGGACACGGCTTTCCGCTTTCAGATGACGGACTGCAGCGGAACGCTCACGAGTGCTTGAGCACGACGCTTTCGAGAATGTGCGCCACCGCCTCGCATCGATCGATGCAGGCCTCCATGTTCTCGTAGACATCCTTCCACTTGATGACTTCGAGCGGTTCCGCCTTTTCGCGGAACAGCGAGGCCACCGCCTCGTAATAGGCGACGTCCCCTTCATTTTCCAGTTGCTTGATCCGGATGCAGTGGCCGATCACTTCCTTTTGCTTTTCGAGCGCCTCCACAGCGGACACGACCTCCGCGGTGATCGCGACGATGACTTCCGACAGCCGGCGCGACGGGAGTGTCGGCTCGGTAATGCCGAACAGCGCGAGCTGCCGGACTCCGCCGTCGATCAGGTCGATGACGTCGTCCAGGCGCACCGCGAGACGATGAATGTCTTCCCGGTCGATCGGCGTTATGAAGGTGCGGTCGATCCGCCGCAGGATCTCGTGGGAGATCTCGTCGCACTCGTGCTCGAGCCGCTTGATCTGGTCCGCGACCGCGCCGACAGCGGCCTCCCGGTTGAAGAACCTGCTCCAGATCTGGGCGCTCTCGTGAATCCGGCGCGCGAGCTCCGTGAACATGTCGAAGTACTTGTCGTCGCGAGGAAGTAGATTGAGCACGGCATCCCCCTTGGAAAGCAGCGGGATGCTACAGCAAGTCTTCGGACCGTTCCGATGCAGACCGGGAACGATCAGGCCGGGTCTACCGGCAGCCGGACGGCGAAGGTCGCGCCTCGCCCCGGCTCGCCCTCCACGCCCACTGACCCGCCGTGGAGCTGGACGATGTGCTTCACGATCGCGAGCCCGAGGCCGCTTCCCGGGCGGGTCTTCGCGCGCGAGCGGTCGATCTGGTAGAAGCGCTGGAAGATCTTGTCCCGTTCCGCCTTCGCGACGCCCGGTCCGCCGTCGGCCACCGAGAAGCCCGCCCACCCGGCCTCCCGAAATGCCCTCATCACGATCCGGTCTCCCGACGGAGAGAACTTGACGGCGTTGTCGAGAAGATTGCGGACGACCTGCCCGAGCCGCCGACGATCCC
>DATDNV010000463.1:0-2676 GCA_036518075.1 Thermoanaerobaculia bacterium | reverse complement strand
TGGAAGAGCGTGAGTCCCGAAGGGGGAACCGTTCTGGCTCTGGCTGTCGATCCCCACTTCCCTTCGACGATTTATGCGGGAGGCATCGCCACCAGCGTCTTCAAGAGCGTCGACGGCGGGGTGAGTTGGGCTTTCTCCGGGATCGCAGGCGCCACAATCCGCGCCCTGGTGATCGATCCGGTCCAGACATCGACGGTCTATGCCGGTACAGGCGGCAGAGGAGTCCTCAAGAGCAGCGACGGCGGCGCGAGCTTCACTCAGATGAACACCGGTCTGACGACAAAGGCTGTCATGTCCCTGGCACTCGATCCGCAGACCTCCGCGACCCTTTACGCCGCAACCGACCAGGGCGTTTTCAAGACCACCGATGGCGCCGCGAGTTGGACGAGCGCAAGTAGCGGCATCGGCACGCAGCAGGTCAATGCTCTGGCGGTTGACCCCAAATCGCCCTCGACGATTTACGCGGGCACGGCGAACGCCGGTGTCTTTCGGTCGACCGACGCGGCCGCGAGCTGGACGCCGGCCACAACCGGCATTACGAACAACCTCATCCATTCCCTCGCGATCGACCCGAAGACGTCCTCGACGATCTACGCCGCGTCACAAGCCGGGCTTTTCAAGACTGCCGACGGCGGGGCGAGCTGGAACGCCGTCGGAGGACAGTCATACGCTTTCTTCGGGGTCGCGGTCGATCCCCAGACTCCGTCCACGGTGTACGCCTGCACGTACGCGGGGGTCTTAAAGAGCGTCAACGGAGTGGGGAGGTGGGAAAGGAACATAACCGGGCTGCCGCCTCAGATCGTCTGGTCGGTAGCGATCGATCCCGTGACGCCGTCGAATCTCTACGTGGGGACACAGGTCGGTATCTTCAAGAGCACCGACGGGGGAGTGACTTGCGCGGCCGTGAATTCCGGCTTCACACCGCTCATCGCCTACGCTCTCGCTGTCGATCCCACGCCGCCCTCGACGATCTATGTCGGCGGCCAAACCGGCGTCTTCAAGAGCGCGGACGGCGGCAGAAGCTGGACGGCCGCTAACACTAACCTGCCCGCACCTGTCTTTTCCCTTCTGTTCGTCCCGGGGTCCAGGGCGCTTCTCGCGGGCACGGTTGGCGCAGGCTTCCTCAGCACCGACGGCGGGGTAACCTGGAAGCCAGGCATCCCATCCGCTCCGATTCCCTTGGCGTACGCGATCGACCTCGATTCACCCTCGAACGTCTACGCGGTCGGCGGAGACGGCCCCTCTCTCAGCCAGCTGACCGGCTCAATCGCCACGAGCGCTGACGGTGGATTGACGTGGCCCCACTATTACGTCGGGGATACCGGCACCTTCCCTCCCGCCTTCAATGCCGTCGTAGTCAATCCCCACTCGTCGTCTTCTCCGCTCATCATCGGTAGCGACGCGGGAATCTGGGGGACCAGGGTCGGCGGACAAGGCGGCCTGCATTTGCTCACGATCGGCGCGCTGGCTTCCCGGATCGTGTTGGCGCTCGCCGAGGATCCGGTCTCTCGTTCGATCATCTACGCGGGTACGGACGCTGGTCTCTTCAAGTCGACCGACGGCGGCTTGACTTTTGGAACACAGGTGACCAACGGCCTGACGGCCACGGTGATCTTCGCGCTTCTCTTCGATCCGAATTCGCCGTCGACTTTCTACGCGGGGACCAACGGCGGAGTCTTCGTGAGCAAGGATGGAGGTAACAGCTGGACGCCGATGAATCTCGGCCTGAAGAGACCCGCCGTGAACGCCCTTGTCCTTACGCCGGGCCCAAACGGAACGCTGTACGCCGCCACCAACGGCGCGGGCGTGTTCGTCTGGACCGACGAGCCGGAGCCGCGAGAGCCCGTCGACCCGGCGAAGAAGCTGGGCAAACCGCGTCCCGTCTTGCCGCACCGATGACGGCGCTCCTGTTATCGCGAGAGTCGTCTGTGATGACCTCCGTCGCGTCGCCAGACTCTCTTGGGACCGAGAAGGACTTGCTGCGGCTGTAAACTCTGCGCCGGAGGAGGTCCCGGTGATACGGATTTCCTCACGCATCGGGATTGCCGCTATCGCGATCGTCGGATTGGCGGGGCGCTGGGCGAAAGCCGACGGCGATCACTGGAAGAGCCTGGGGCCACAGGGCGGGATCATCGTCGCCCTGACCGTTCACCCCCTCTTTCCCTCGACGATCTACGCGGCCTTGAACGGCGGCGTCTACAAAAGCGAAGATGGTGGGACGAGCTGGGCTCCCTCCGGTCTCGGAGGACCCAACGTCTTAGCGCTGGCTTTCGACTCGTCCCCGACTCCAGTTTTGTACGCCGGAACGAACGTGGGTGTCTTCAAGAGCGCCGACGGCGGCGTGACCTGGAATTCGTCCAGCACCGGCTTGAATGGAGCGAAAGCCTTCGCGCTGGCCGTCGATCCGCAAACTCCAACGACCATCTACGCCGGGACGAACAGCGGCGTTTTCAAGAGCACCAACGGCGGGTCGAGCTGGTCGAGCGCGAGCAACGGCATGGGCGGAGTTCCGAGGATCAATGCTCTGGCCATCAATCCCGCTTCGCCCTCGACCCTGTACGCAGGAACGGCGACCGTCGGCGTCTACCGAAGTGCTGATGGGGCGTCAAGCTGGACGGCCGCTTCGACCGGCCTGCCCACCGCCCTCCCGGGGAAGATCTACTGTCTCGCGGTCGA
>DATDNV010000462.1:0-4022 GCA_036518075.1 Thermoanaerobaculia bacterium | reverse complement strand
GGCATCGCGTTCGTTTCGACTCGGATTCGTCTCGATCGAAGCCCGAGTCGACCAGCCTCCGGGCTTCCTTCTCGAGTCGCGCGCGACTCGCCTGCGCATCGTCCGGACGAGCCTCGACGGCGTGCCGCGCACGGGCAGCGGGTCCTGGCGGATCGTGCGGCTCGAGCAGCCGCAGCAGACCATTTTGCCGGCCGATCAGCCGCCATCGGCCTGGAGCGATCCGTTCTACGGAAACCCGTACGGACCGCGACGCCGAAAAGAGACGGCGCCTCCGGTCGAAACGCCGGGCGACCGGGTGCGGCCGCGTTGGGACACGCAGTACGCGCCGGACCAGGTGATCCGCGCATGGAAAGACGGCGCCGCAATCGCGAACGGCGACGCGACTCACGATGCCAAGGGCGAGGCCTCGATCGAGATCCCGAAGCTTCCCGCGGGCGCTTACCGGCTTCGCTACACGACCGTGGATGAATTCGGCGCGGTCTTCGAGATGCCCTTCGAGTTCCTCGTGGGCGGCAAGAAGACGGACTTGGCCGTGCCGGCATACCTCGGAGTCGAGAAAATGTCGGTGCGGGTCGGCGACACCGCCCGATTTCTAGTTGCGTCCGGCCTGCCAGACCAGATCCTTTTCTTCGACGTTTACAGCGCCGGGCGCAGGATCGAGAGGCGTGAGCTCAAGTCCGGGCGGTCGGGGTCGCTCGTCGAACTCCCCGTCGCCGAGAAGGACCGCGGAGGTTTCTCGGTCAAGCTCTCTGCTCTTCGGGATCACCAGTGGATGTCTTTGACGCAGACGGTCTTCGTCCCTTGGGACGACAAGGACCTGAAGATTTCTTTCGCGACGTTTCGCGACAAGCTCCGCCCCGGCGCGCGCGAGACGTGGAGAATCAAGGTCGACGCTCCGGAAGGCCACGAGTCCGAGCATGTCGCCGCGGAGCTTCTTGCCTACATGTACGACCGCAGCCTCGATGCGTTCGTCTCGCACTATCCACCGGACCCCCGTTCGGTCTACCCCAATCGCACCGGAGCCGACTGGAGCCAGGCGAACCTGGGTCAGGTCGGATTCGGGGCCATCCGAGAGCGTTTTCCCGATCTGCCTTCTTACCCGGTGCTTCGGGCAGATTCGCTCAAGTTCTACGGCGGATACGCGATCGGCGGGCCCGGGCGGCGGGGGGCATTCGGGTACGCAGCGGGCATCGCGTCGGCGGAGGCCGTCACCGTGTCGGGAGAGGCACCGCTCGCCAAGGCCGCTCCCCAATCTGCTCTGGCAAAAGACGAGCTCAAGGTCGAGGGAGGAGTTCCCGGCGGAGTGGTGGGAGGCGTTGCCGCAGCCCGGGAAGCGGCGGTGGCGCCGGCCGCACTTCGGAGCGAGTTTTCCGAGACCGCCTTCTGGCAGCCGCATCTCCTGACCGACGCGAGCGGTGCCGCCTCGATCGAGTTCACCGTTCCCGATTCGGTCACCTCCTGGAACGTGTTCGTCCATGCCATCACGAAGGACTGGAGAGCGGGATCGATCCGGAAGGAGACGCGAAGCGTCAAGGACCTGATGGTTCGGCCCTACGTTCCTCGATTCCTGCGGGAGGGAGACCGGGCGGAGCTGAAAATCGTCGTCAACAACGCGTCGGAGAAGGAGATGTCGGGGAAGGTCTCGATCGACATTCTCGACACGGAGACGAACGCGACCGTGCTCGGCGAGTTTGGGGTGTCGCCGGAGACGGCGACGCAGCCGTTTCGGGTCGCCGCGGGCGGCGGGACGAACGTGAGCGTTTCCCTCACGGCTCCCCGGCGTCTGGGTCTCTATGCCTTCAAGGTGACCGCCGTCTCGGGCGACACGTCGGACGGGGAATTGCGCCCAGTGCCGCTGCTGACTTCGCGGTTCGAGCTCGCGCAGTCGCGCTTCGTGACGCTTCACGACGCCGACCGGCGGGAGATGACCTTCGCCGATCTCGCGAAGAACGACGATCCGACCCGCGTCAACGAGCAGCTGGTCCTGACGGTCGACGCGCAGCTCTTCTATTCGGCTCTTTCGGCGCTGCCGTACCTCGTCAACTATCCCTATGAATGCACGGAGCAGACGCTCAACCGATTCGTCTCGACCGGCATCGTCTCTTCGCTCTTCAGCGATTACCCCGCGGTCGCGAAGATGGCCGAGGAGCTCTCGAAGCGCGACACGCGTCTGGAGACCTGGGACAGCGTGGACGCCAACCGGAGGATGACGCTCGAGGAAACGCCGTGGCTGGAAGCGGCGAAGGGAGGACGCGACACCGGCAACGGCCTCGCCCGTGTGCTCGATCCTCGGATCGCGAAAGCGGAGCGCGACACGGCGATCGCGAAGCTTCGGAAAGCGCAGACCGAATCGGGCGGCTTTCCCTGGTGGCCGGGAGGCCCGCCCTCGACCTACATGACGATCTACATCCTGCACGGGTTCGCCAACCTGCTCGAATTCGGGGGCGAGGTTCCCAAGGACATGGTGCTCAAGGCCTGGCAGTACGCGGGCAGGGACATTCGCCGCGATCTCGACTTGTGCATGCACCTGGGCCACTACTGTCCTTTCGTGACGTTCGTGAATTACACGCTCTCCTCCTATCCCGACGAGAGCTGGTACAAGCCGGCTTTCGACGACCCGTATCGAAAGATCCTCCTCGACTACTCCTTCGCGCACTGGAAGGAGCACTCGCCGTACCTGAAAGGCGAGCTCGCGCTGACCTTGAAGCGCATGGGACGCGCGGCCGACGCCAGGCTCGTCTGGGACAGCGTCATGGACTCTGCCAAGACCGAGCGGGATCTGGGCACCTACTGGGCGCCGGAGGACCGCTCCTGGCTCTGGTACAACGACACGATCGAGACGCAGGCGTTCGCTCTTCGAACGCTCGACGAGCTCGAACCCACCGACTCCCGCCGCGCAGGCCTCGTCCAGTGGCTGATGCTCAACAAGAAGCTGAACCAATGGAAGTCGACGCGCGCCACCGCGGAGGTCATCTACTCGCTCGCGCACTACCTGAGGAAGGAAGGGGCGCTGGGAGTCCGCGAGGACGCGACGGTGACGGTCGCCGGTCAGAAGATGACCTTCGTCTTCGAGCCCGACCGTTACACGGGCAAGAAGAACCAGATCGTCATCTCCGGGGAGAAGATCGATCCGAAAACCGCCGCGACGGTCGTGGTCGAAAAGCAGGGGAAGGGACTCGCGTTCGCGTCGGCGACGTGGCGCTTTTCGACCGAGAAGCTTCCAGCGGAAAACCGCGGCGACTTCTTCGCCGTCTCTCGGCGCTATTTCAAGCGCGAATCGACGGCCCAGGGCTTCGTGCTCCGGCCCATTAGCGAGGGAGCGGCGGTCTTGCCGGGCGACCAAGTCGAAGTGCAGATCTCGCTGCGAGCCAAGCATGCGGCGGAATACGTCCATCTGCGAGATCCGCGGGCGGCCGGGCTCGAGCCGGAGAATGTCTTGTCTCGCTACAAATGGGGTCTCGGGATCTCCTGGTACGAGGAGACACGCGACTCGGGCTCGAACTTCTTCTTCGAGCAGCTTCCGGCGGGGGAGTACACCTTCAAGTACCGGGTGCGCGCGAACATGGCCGGCACGTTCCGCGTCGGACCCGCGACGGTCGAGTCGATGTACGCGCCCGAGTTCGTGGCCTACTCGGCGGGCGACGTGCTGACGGTCCGCTAGATTTCACGCCTGGGCGGGTCGCTACCATGGGTGAAAAGTCGGGCGGGTCCCGCCGCCGGCGACTGGCGGCGCGGGCGGTCGCTGCGCGACCAGCGCCGCAAACTTTCTAACCGAGGGCTGAGCCGGGCGTGCGTCGCTCCCGGTCAGAAAGGTAAATTCGCCCGCGCAGCGGGCCGTCACAGATATCTCCTCCGCGCGCACGCGAGGCCTCTGTCCGGCGTCACCCCGCCCTGGCGGGTTCGGCCGAAGACTCGCCGCGCGCCGTGGGCATCTCCCGGAGCGGGGCCTCTCGGACGGCAAGTCAGACGGGATCGTCTCAATAACCGCATGCGGCTGTGCCGTCCGAGCGGAGCGGCGGCAG
>DATDNV010000461.1:0-3044 GCA_036518075.1 Thermoanaerobaculia bacterium | reverse complement strand
CGAGCATTTGCGCGTTCTCGGCAGCGTCGCCGCCGGCGAGCTCGCGGGGGTCCACCGATTCTTGCGAAAGAGCGGCGCCGTCGAGCTTCCACGGGCGCGTCCAGCCCTCGCGCACCTCGACGCCGGACGCGGGCACGCCGGGAATCAGCTCGTCGAACCCGTTGGCCGAATGAAACACGACGGCGCGCTCGGCCCCCAGCGCGGCCAGCGCATCTGCGAGAAGACGGACGAGCTCCGGCCGCCCGACGCCGATCAACTGGCGCGACGCGGATGCCGGGTTGGCGAGTGGGCCGAGCGCGTTGAAGATCGTTCGCACCCCCAGCTCCCGCCGGACGGTGCCCAGCTCCTTCATCGCCGGGTGAAAAGACGGAGCGAAAAGAAAGGCGAGACCGACTTCGTCGAGCAGGCGGCCCGCCGTCTCGGGGCTGAGCTCGATCGCGACACCGCAGGCGGAGAGCACATCCGCGGATCCCACTCGCGACGAGATCGAGCGGTTGCCGTGCTTCGCAACCGCCGCGCCGGCGCCCGCCGCGACGATCGCCGCGGCCGTAGAGAGATTGAAGAGATCGCGGCCGATTCCACCCGGACCGCACGTGTCGAGGAGAGGCGACCGCCGTGTCGGCACCCGGCGCATCCGCGCTCGAAGAGCCGATACCGCCCCCGCGACCTCGTCCGCCGTTTCGCCCCGCGTCGCGATGCCGAGAAGGATCGCGCCCTTCTGGGCCTCCGTCGCCTTCCCGTCCATCAGGTCGAGGAACACACGCTCGGCCAGCTCGCGCGAGAGCGGCTTTCGCGCTGCGACGATCTTCAGCGCTTCGGCGACATCAGGCGTCATCGGTTCATGCCTTTCGTGTCATTCCGAGGACGAAGCGACGAGGAATCTGCCCGGCGAATCTGCCTCAAGAGTCCGCTGCCGTCACGGACCGGAGCAGATCCCTCGGGGCCCGGGACCCCTCGGGATGACAGAGAAGTCCGCGTCACCGTCACCTGTAGAGCCCTCGAAGGAAGTTCCGCAGAAGCGTCATTCCGTCCGGCGTCAGGACCGACTCGGGATGAAACTGAACGCCGCAGACCGGTTTTTCGCGGTGAGCCAGGGCCATGACCAGGCCGTCATCGCTTTTCGCGATGACCTCGAGCTCGGCGGGAAGCCCCTCTTCACGCACGACCAGCGAATGGTAGCGCCCGGCTTCGAAGGGATTCGGGAGATCCGCGAACAGCCCCGATCCGGAGTGGGAGACACGGGAGCTCTTGCCGTGGCGAGGTGCGGGAGCCCGTTCGACGACCGCCCCGTGCGCGGCTCCGATCGCCTGGTGGCCGAGGCAGACTCCCAGCAGCGGAATCCGTTTCTCCTCGGCGATCCGAATCATCTCGATCGTCCGACCGGCGTTCTCGGGTCGGCCCGGTCCCGGCGATATCACGATCGCGTCCGGCCGCCGCGCCGCGACCTCTCCGGGTTCGAAGCGATCGTTGCGCGCCACTTCGACGTCCGAGTCGATCTGCCCGACCGCCTGCACGAGGTTGTAGGTGAACGAGTCGTAATTGTCGACAAAGAAGATCATCGCGAGACCTGCGACTTGCGGTCAGGAATTCGTGAGTGGCGCGTCGATTCCTTCGACCAGGACCGCGCGAGATCGATCGCGCGGAAGAGCGCCGCCGCTTTGGATTCCGCCTCGGCATACTCCTTCTCGGCGACCGAGTCGGCGACGATTCCCGCGCCGGCCTGAACCCGGCAGATCCCCTTTTCGACGACGGCGGTGCGGATCGCGATCGCCATGTCGAGGTTGCCCGCGGCGTCGAGATACCCGGCGACACCGCCGTAGACTCCGCGGCGGCAGGCTTCGAGCTCGTCGATCAGCTCCATGGCGCGAATCTTCGGCGCGCCCGTGAGGGTTCCTGCGGGAAAACAGGCGGCGAGAACGTCGGCAGAGGTGCGTCCGGGAGCGAGCTTGCCTTTGACCTCCGAGACGATGTGCTGAACGTGCGAATACCTTTCGATGACCGCATACCGCGGGACCTCGACGCTTCCGATCGCGCAGACACGGCCGAGATCATTTCGAGCGAGATCGACCAGCATCACGTGCTCCGCTCGTTCCTTCGGGTCGGCGAGTAGAGCGCTGGCGAGGGCTTCGTCTTCCGAGTGACTCTTGCCCCGCCGCGCCGTGCCCGCGATCGGGCGCGTTTCGGCGACGCCCCCCCGGCAACGCACGAGCATTTCCGGCGAAGCGCCGAAGATCGTCCCGTCGCGCGTCTCGAGATAGAAGAGGTAGGGAGAGGGGTTGAGCATCCTCAAAGCCCGATACACGTCGAATGGATCCACCTCGAGCGGAGAGGTCCAACGCTGCGACAACACGATCTGATACGCGTCGCCCGCGAGGATGGCCTCCCTTGCTCGTTCGACGGCCGCGAGAAATCTCTCTTTGGGCATGATCGGAGCGAACGACTCCCGCGAACCGGGGTCCTCCTCGGCTGAGACTGCGCGGGGAGCTTCGATCTCCTGGTCGCTGGCGGTGAGGAACGCCTCGAGACGGTCGAGCCGCACGATCGCCGCGTCGACCTGGCGTTCCTTCTCCTGCGGGGCATCGACGGCGACGTTGGTCAGGAGAAGCAGACGCTGTCGCGGATGGTCGAAAGCGACCACCGCGTCGAAGAGCAGGAAGACTCCGTCCGGCATCGCCCCGTCGCGGGGATGCCGATCCGGAATCGTCTCGAACGTCCGGACCGCGTCGTAACCCAGATATCCGACGGCTCCCGCGGAAAGAGGAGGGAGCTCCGGATCGGGCTCGAAGCGATTGGCCGTGACGAGCTGTTCGAGTGCGCGGAGAGGATCCGAACCCGCCGGGAGGCGCTGTCCGGCGCGCTCCTGATGGACGGCCGCTCCGTCGATCGAGAGCCGCGCGATGGGAGCGCAGCCGAGGAAGGTATAGCGAGCGACGGACTCTCCACCCGCTACGCTCTCGAGAAGGAAGCACTCGGCTCCGGAACGCCGCATCCGCGCGAGAAGCGTGACCGGCGTCAAGGAGTCGCAGACGAACGCGCGCGCCACC
>DATDNV010000460.1:0-6500 GCA_036518075.1 Thermoanaerobaculia bacterium | reverse complement strand
CTCTGGTGGAGGCCGGCCGTCTGGGGCGCAAGACCGGGAAGGGGTTCTACGATTACGAAAAGGGCAAGCGGCGCCGGCCCTCGAAGGAGGCGTATGCAGCGCTCGGGGTCGAGCCGGTCAGGAAGGAAGATCCTCCGGTCGCTTCCGACGAAATCCTCGCGCGCCTGACTCTGCCGATGATCAACGAGGCCGCCTACTGCCTGGCCGAAGGAGTCGTGTCCGATGCGGGAAAGCTCGATCTCGCGATGATCTTCGGCACCGGCTTTCCGCCGTTTCGCGGCGGTCTCTTGCGCTACGCGGACTCTCTCGGCGCCGCGCGAATTGAGAGCGAGCTCCGAAGGCTCGCCGGTCGTTTCGGATCCCGATTCACTCCATCGCCGTTCCTGACCGAGCTGGCGCGCTCCGGCGGCACGTTCTATCGGTCGCCGCTCGAAGAGAAGAAAACCGCATGAGCGCGCCGCCTCCGGACAAGCGAGAGGAGGGGCCGGCGTCGCCCGTCAAGCTCCTCTTTTCCGGGCAGATCGCGGAAGAGACGGTCCTTCCGTTTCCCGAGATCTCGGCGGAGGAGCGCGAGACCGTCTCGACTTTTCTCGAATCCTTCCGCGACTTCGCGCGCGACCACATCGACTCGGCCCGAATCGACGGCGAGCACCGCATTCCGCCGGAGGTCGTGCGCGGCCTCGCCGATCTGGGCGCCTTCGGGATGACGATCCCCGAGGCTTACGGCGGATACGGCTTCTCGGCGTCGGCGTATTGCCGCGTGACCGAAGAGATCGGGGCGACCGACGCGTCGGTGGGAATTCTCGTCGGCGGCCACCAGTCGATCGGCCTCAAGGGCCTCGTTCTTTTCGGCACGGAGGAGCAGAAGAAAAAGTGGTTGCCGCGCCTCGCGACGGGGGAGATGCTCGCGGCCTTCGCTCTGACGGAGCCGGAGGCAGGATCCGACGCCGCCTCGATCCGCACGACCGCGGACTACGACGCCGCGACCGACACGTTTCTATTGAACGGCAACAAGCACTGGATCTCCAACGGAGGGTTCGCGGAGTTCTTCACGGTCTTCGCTAAGGACACGCGTCTCGAGGCCAAGGACGAGCACCGTCGGATCACCGCCTTCGTCGTGACCAAGGATCTGGGCGGGGTCTTCCCCGGCAAGGAGGAGAAGAAGCTCGGCCTCAAAGGTTCCTCGACAGTTCCCATCGAGTTGAAGAACGTCCGCGTGCCGGCGTCCCACGTTCTCGGCCAGCGGGGGCAGGGCTTCAAGATCGCCGTCGAGATTCTGAACACGGGCCGGACGTCGCTGGGCGCCGGGTGCGTCGGCGGCTCCAAGGCCATGATCCGGCTCGCGGCTCAGCAGGCGACGCAGCGGCGGCAGTTCGGCTCGCGGATCGCGGATTTCGAGATGATCCGAGGCAAGTTCGCGCGGATGGTCGTTTCGACCTACACGCTCGAGTCGATGGTCTATCTCACGGCCGGCTTGATCGACCGAGGCCTGGCCGATTATTCGCTCGAGGGCGCCTGCTGCAAGATCTTCGGGACCGAAAGCGTCTGGCAGACGATCAACGACGCGCTTCAGATCGCGGGAGGCAACGGATTCATGGAGGAGTACCCGTACGAGCGGGCGCTGCGCGACTCGCGCGTCAACATGATCTTCGAGGGGACCAACGAAATCCTGCGCATGCTCCTGACGCTGTCGGGGATGCGGGACGTGGGTGAAGACTTGAAAGAAGTCGGCCGCGCTCTGAAGGACCCGCTCCATTCGCTCGGAGTCCTCGGCGATTACGCCGCGCGAAAAGTAAAGGGTTACGTCGCGCCGCAAAAGCTCGCGCGCGTGGCTCGGCCGCTCGCGGCGGAGGCCGAGCTCGTCGCCGGGTACGCGCGGGCGACCAACGGCGCGGTCGAGACGCTCCTGCGCAAGTACGGCAAGGAGGTGATCGCCAAGGAATACCAGCAGGAGCGGCTGGCGAACGTCGTCATCGACCTCTATGGCGCGCTGGCCGTCCTCTCGCGGGCGAGCCTCGCGGTCGCGAAGATCGGCGAAGAGAAAGCCGCGGACGAGATCCGACTCGCCCGCGCCTTCATCCAGGGGGCGAAGTACCGGATGGTGGGGCACCTGAAGGAGATGGACAAGAACCGCGACCAGGCGCAGACGGCGATCGCGGACACGGCCTACGCCCACATGGGCTACGGATTCAGCTACTGGGCGTGAAACGGCCGATGCCGATTCGAATCCTCGTTGCGGGAGGAACCTTCGACAAGGAGTACGACGAGCTCGGGGGGCGCCTTTTCTTCAAAGATACCCACGTCGAAGAGATGCTGAAGCTCGGACGCTGCCGCGTTCCGGTGGCGGTCCAAACCGTCATGATGGTCGACAGCCTCGAGATGACCGAAAAGGATCGTCAGACGCTCCTCGAGGAGTGCCGGCGGGCGCCGGAGGAGCGGATTTTGATTACGCACGGGACCGATACGATGGTGGAGACCGCGCGCGTCCTCGAGAGCGGGCATCTGCCCAAGACGATCGTGCTGACCGGCGCGATGGTTCCCTATGCTTTCGGAAGCTCCGACGGCTTGTTCAATCTCGGGAGCGCCCTCTCGTTCGTTCAGGTCCTGCCGGCCGGGGTCTACATCGCCATGAACGGAAAGTTCTTTCCGGCCGGCCAGGTCCGCAAGAACAAAGAGCTCGGGGTCTTCGAAGCGACGAGCAAGTAACGGCGCTGTTATTTCTCGAGACGTCATTCGCTGTCTATGAGTCCGGCGCCGGTCCGCTTCCCTAAGAGGAACGCTCCGGCCGGGCCTCATCAAGAACCTGAGGGCCGTCGCTGGTCGCTCGGTCGCAGAAACTCCAGAGGCAAAGGGTCTTGACCGGGCGTGCTCCCTCGCTCATCGCCTCCTGCGGGAAGCGGCCCTTCGCCGGGCCCGAGTCTGTTTAGCGAAAGCCGGAGCGCGAGGGCGGGTGACGCCGGACGAAGGCCTCGCGTGCGCGCGGAGAAACTCTCCCTCAGCCACCGGGCAGCCAAGGCCGCAGCGGCGCACGCGAGGTGGCCGGCGGCAGGACCCGCCCGGCTTCTCCGCCAATGGGAACAACCTGTTGAGGGGTGACGTCTAGCTCTCGACTGGGGAGTGGTCCAGCACCGCGAAGCCTCGACCCGGGAAGAATCCTGCCTTCAACGCGGACCGGAGATAAGCGATTGCCAGCTCGACCGAATCGTGGAGCCCGATCCCGCGCGCGAGATTGGCCGCGATGGCGGAAGAAAGCGTGCATCCGGTCCCGTGCGTTGGGGACGTTCGGATCCGTCGAGCCGAAAAGACGGTGAGCGTCGATCCGTCGAAGAGCAGGTCCCGGACGGTGGGTCCTCGCCCATGACCTCCCTTGATGAGGACGGCGCGGGCCCCGAGATCGGCGATGACTCCCGCGGCGAGCCATCGGTCCGCCAGGCTTCGAATCCGAACTCCGGAGAGGGCCTCCGCTTCTGGCAGATTTGGCGTCACGAGATCGCAGAGCGGCAGGAGCCGTTGCTTCAGCGTTTGGATTCCGCGCTTCGAGAGGAGACGAGTGCCTGATTTCGAGATCAGGACGGGATCGAGGACGACGCGGCGGGCGCGATGGCGCCGCAGCCCTCGAACGACAGATTCGACCTGAAACGAATCGCCGAGCATCCCGATCTTGACGGCGGCCGGCCGCAAGTCCGGGAAGACCGCATCCATCTGCTTTCCGACCATCCGCGCCGGAACGCGCTCGATCGCCAGGACCGACTTCGTGTTCTGCGCCGTGACCGCCGTGAGGACGAGCGCTCCGAAGACCTCGTGCTCGGCGAACGTCAGCAGATCCGCGGCGACGCCCGCTCCGCCTCCGGAATCGGAAGCGGCGATCGTCACTGCGCAGGGAGGTCCTGGGCGGCGGTAGGCTCGCGATCCGCGCGCGGTCATACAATCGAGATCCTATGCCGGGAGATTCGCCGCTCAGGATCACGCCCGAAGCGGCTCGGAGGCTGAAGGCCGAAGTCGATTTCTCGCGCTCGGTCCTCACCGTCCGGCATCTGCTCGGGTGCGGCGGCAACGGATTCCGCATCTCGGTCGAAGAGAACGCTCCCGACGAGGGACATCGCTTCGAATCCGCGGGCGTTCCCGTCGTGATGGACGACTACGCCTTCCACCGACTCGACGGCGCCGTGCTCGAGATCGACCCCGATCCGGCCGGAGAGGGATATCGCCTCAATCACCCCGACGCGGTGATTACGACGTTCTGCTGAAGCGAGAGGTCCGGCCTAGGAGCCGGCCTCGGCAAGCCCGGGCCTCGGGCGCGGCCGCCGGATGAAGATCCAGACGGTCAGCAATCCGGCGCCGAAACCCCCGATGTGGGCCCACCAGGCGATGCCTCCCGCCTGATTACCCGTGAAGACGGCTGCGGTTCCGCTGAAGAACTGCAGCAGGAACCAGATGCCGATGTAGAGCATCGCGGGAACTTCGAAGAAGAGCGGATAGAAGATGATCGGGAAGACCGCCAGGATCCGCGCGCGTGGGTAGAGAACGAGGTAAGCGGCCATGACGCCGGCAATCGCTCCCGAGGCGCCGAGCGCCGGAACCGTCGATCCCGGGTTGGTGATGATGTGGATGAAGCTGGCGGCGATTCCGCACAGGAAATAGAAGCCGAGAAAGCGAAGCGGCCCCATTCGGTCCTCGACGTTGTCGCCGAAGAGCCCGAGAAACCACATGTTGCCGATGATGTGCAGCCAGCCTCCGTGCAGGAACATCATCGTGATGAACGGCCAGTAGCTGTGCGGAAAACCGACCTGGGCCGCCCAGTCCGGGTTGAGGTAGCGCGCCGGAACGAGGCCGTAGAGATAGACCATCTTCTCGGCGACGCGCGGCGGAAGCATGATCTCCCGGAGAAACGCGTACACGTTGATTGCGATGAGCGACCAGGTGGCGACGGGCAGGTGCTGGTGGCGGATCGTGTCGCGAACGGGAAACATCGGCGGTCCCTATCGCGACGCCGCTTCGAGTCCCGTCACGCGCGGCCGCCCGGGGCCGGGCGTATGTGGAACACCTCGTTCCAGAGAAACACGGGTCCGACCATCAGGTGGACCAGATTCTTGAAGAAGGCCGGCGACTTCTTCTCGTACCGCGCGTGACCGATCCCCTGAAAGATCCAGCCGACGACGAGTGCCACCAGGCCGACCTTCCAGTTGGCGATCGCGCCCGCGATGGCGTCCAGAGCGGCCGTCTCCACGAGCATCGCGAGCGCGAGAGGAGCGGACAGAGTGAGGTAGTAAAGAAACGAGAGGACGATCACCAGCTCCGCCGCAGTCCAGCGGTGGCCGAGCGGAATGAGCTGGAGAAGCGCGATGGTCCCGTAGAGGATGAGCGTGATTCCGAACGCGTGGCAGATGAGATTGCCGCGAGTCCGGTGATAGGAGCCATAGTCTTCGAGAAGCGCGTCCATCCGGCCCATGGCGGCCTCCTGCCGGCGTCGGGCAGCATTATATTGGCCGGGGCCGGCGCGCCTTCGCGGAAGGGAGCTCGATGAAAGCGATGAGGCTCGAACGCACGGCTCCCCCGGAGGAGAGTCCGCTGGGGCTGCGCGACGTCGAGGAGCCGCGGTTGGGCGCGGGTGAAGTCCTCGTTGGTGTCGAGGCGTGCGGCGTCTGCCGAACCGACCTCCACATTCTGGAAGGCGAGGTCTCGGCGCGGCTGCCGCTCGTGCCCGGGCACCAGGCTGCGGGCCGCGTTCTCGAAGTCGGGTCGGGCGTCGCTGGTTTCGCGGCCGGAGACCGCGTGGGCGTCGGATGGCTTGCTTCGACGTGCGGCGTTTGCCGCTTCTGCCGGTCCGAGAGAGAGAATCTCTGCGAGCGGGCGACGTTCACCGGGCGCGATCGGGACGGCGGCTATGCGGAGCGTCTCGTGGCCGACACGCGCTGGGTTTACGCATTGCCAGAGGGATTCCCCGCGATCGATGCGGCGCCGCTTCTGTGCGCCGGAATCATCGGCTATCGCTCGCTCCGGTTGTCGGGGATTCGACCCGGCGGACGGTTGGGGCTATTCGGGTTCGGGGCCTCGGCCCATCTCGCGATCCAGGTGGCGCTGCACTGGGGCTGCGAGGTCTTCGCATTCACGCGGGAGGAGCATCATCGCCGCCTCGCGCGCGAGATGGGAGCGGTCTGGTCGGGGGAGACCGACGCGGATCCGGGCGTGCCGCTGGACGCCGCGGTGACGTTCGCGCCGGCCGGAGAGGTCGTCCTGGCGGCTCTCGCGCGCCTCGACCGAGGGGCGACCGTTGCCGTGAATGCGATTCACATGAGCCCCATCCCGTCCTTCGACTACGAGAAGCTCTACGGAGAGCGCGTTCTCCGAAGCGTCATGAACTACACGCGTGGGGACGCGAAGGAGTTTCTGGAGCTCGCCGGCCGCATTCCGATCCGCGCGAAGAGAGAGGTCTTTCACCTGGAGGACGCGAACGCCGCGCTCCTGCACGTCAAGCGCGGGGAGGTCGACGGTGCGGCGGT
>DATDNV010000459.1:0-4744 GCA_036518075.1 Thermoanaerobaculia bacterium | reverse complement strand
ATCAAGACCGCATCGGCCTTCGCCGCCACGGCCTCCCGCAGCTGCTCCTCGCTCTCGACCTCAACTTGGATCCGCATTCCCGGAGGGACGAGGCCGCGCGCCCGGGCGACCGCCGACCGGACACCTCCTGCCAGCCGAAGGTGGTTGTCCTTGATCAACACCGCATCGTAGAGGCCGTCCCGGTGATTGGTTCCGCCGCCGTCCCGGACCGCCTGACGGTCGAACGCGCGGAGGCCCGGCGCCGTCTTGCGCGTATCGAGGATGCGGCAGCCTGTCCCCGCGACCGCGTCCACGAACCGGCGCGTCGCCGTCGCGATCCCGCACATCCGTTGGAGAAGATTCAGGGCCACGCGTTCTCCCGTCAGAATCTCCCGCGCATGCCCGGACAGCCGCGCGAGCACCGCGCCGGACTCGACCGAGGCTCCCGAACCGCGCTCTTCCTGCCAGCAGACTTCGGGATCGAGAAGCTCGAAGACCCTGCGAGCGACCGGGAGACCCGAGACGACCGTCGAGGATCGAGCGATGAAACTCCCGCTCGCCGGGGGATCGCCGGTGACCGTCGCGTCCGTGGTGACGTCGCCCGCGCCGATGTCTTCCGAGAGGAGATCTCGCAGACGCCGGTCGAGCTCGTCGGGGGAAAGGCCTTCCATTTTGCGGGAAGAATATCCTCGCGCGGGGGGCGGAGTTGCGGGCGTGCGCTGGGCGATCAGCCGGCCGCTTCGGCCTGCGGCCGGGCGCCCGCGAGGCCCTTTCGAAGAAGGTCCCGAAGCAGGCGCTGATCCTCGCGGCTGAGCACCGTGATCCACGGCATCGGCTCGCGCATTCGCGCCAACATCTCCGCGCGCAGCGCGGCGCCCGGAGCAGTCGTTTCGATGAGACGGACGCGGCGGTCGGAGGAGGCCGATCGCTTCACCAGGTCCCGCGCTTCGAGCTTGTCGACGACGGCGGTGATATTCGCGGCGTCGCAGGAGAGCGCCTCCGCCAGAGAGCTCATCGGAACGCCCTCTCCCGGAATCACGTTGCGCAGCGCCGCCGCCTGCTGGAGCGTGAGGCCGAATTCCCTGGCGATGCTCTGCGACAGCTTCTTCTGAGCCATCAGGAGGTCGAACAGGAGCTCCGCGGCCTCTCGTCCGGGGTTTCGGGCGGGGGAGACCATCGCCGATCGGGCGCCGTGCTCGGCCGCCCTCGCACCCACCCGACTGATCCGGTTGCGCATCGTTTGCAGTGTAACACCATATCTTAGAAACAAAACAATTTTAGTTGACAATCTTAAATATTATGAGATACAACTACAGACCCTCTTGAGAGGAGAGCCCTCATGAACAGCACGGATGCGCTCACCGCGGCCGCGGCGTCCGCCGCCTTCCGGACCTCGCCGGACTCGAGCTCGCGCGCGCACTACCGTGACCGGCCGTCCTCGCCTCTCGTCCCCCCGGAGACCTCCCGCGGCGCCGGGCGGGAGTGCTGAGCCCGCAACCGGACCGTTCTCCGGCACCGATCTTGTAGGGCTGGCTCCCGGAGAAAAGGACATGCTCAACATCGAACGAGTCTCCCCGAATCGCTTTTGCGGGACCGAGCAGGGGCTCCGGCGCGTGCGGATCCTCGCCGCGGTCGGCGTCGCCGTCTTCCTCGGCGGTTCCGCCGGCGCCGAGACGCTGAAGCTTTCGCTGCGAGACGCGGTCGCGCGCGCGCTTTCCGACGGTACGGCGGCGCGGATCGCGACCGAACGGGTCGATGTCTCTCGCGCCCAGGCCGATCAGGCGAGGTCGGCGCTCCTTCCTCAATTGAGCGGGCAAGTTCAAGACTACAACCAGGTCCTGAATCTGAAGACGTTCGGCCTGGCGCTTCCCGGATTCCCGACACTGGTCGGTCCTTTCAACGTTTTCGATGCCCATGTGACTCTGGCGGCTCAATTGGTCGACCTTGCGGCCCGACGCCGGTATCAGGCGGCTCGGCAGGGAATCGTCGTGGCGGACGTCGAGCGGGAGAGGACCGAGAACGAAGTGGCGGCG
The DNA here is from genome assembly GCA_036518075.1 of Thermoanaerobaculia bacterium. GTDB lineage: Bacteria > Acidobacteriota > Thermoanaerobaculia > UBA5066 > Gp7-AA6 > DATDNV01. The sequence goes on along the minus strand of DATDNV010000459.1, from coordinate 2,732 downwards.
GCGGTCGCGACCCTGTACGTGGCTCTCCAGCGCGCCCAGGCCAACGTCGAAGCGACGCGCGCCAACGTCGAGCTCTTCACCAAGCTGCGCGATCTGGCCAACGATCAACGCGAGGCGGGGGTGGCGACCAAGCTCGATTCCACCCGCGCGGATGTCGCTCTTGCCCGGGAACAGCAGACGCTCTTAGTCAGCGAGAACCAGCGCAACGCGGCGCGCCTTTCGCTCCTTCACGCGATCGGCGCCGACCAGACTCTCGACGTCGTTCTCGTCGACGCCTTGCAAGACGAGCCAGGGACGGAGACGCCGGAGGAAGCGCTTTCGGCCGCGCACTCCCGCCGGCCCGAGCTTCGTTCGATCGACGAGCGCCTTCGCTCGATCGACCTTTCGATCGCGGCTCGGAAAGCGGAGAAGCTGCCCACTCTCGCGGCGCAGTTTCAGGGCGGCTACAACGGAAATCATCTCGGAGACCTCTCCTGGAATCGGACGGTCGGGGCGCTCGTCTCCGTCCCGATCTATACGGGCGGCCGGATCTCCGCGGAGATCGCGGAATCGGAAAGCCAGCGCCGCGAGCTTGTGCTCGAGCGCACCGAGACGCAGAGGCAGGTCGAGGAAGAGGTGCGGCGGGCGTTGCTGGCTCTGGAGAGCGCGGCCAATCGCGCGCACGTCGCCGCGGAGAATGTGCGCCTCGCGTCGGATGAGCTCGAGTTCGCGCGAGATCGGTTCGCCAATGGTGTGACGTCCTCGATTGAAGTCGACAATGCGCAGAGCTCCTACTCCACGGCACGTGCCGACCGCATCGCGGCGCTCGCCGACGAGGCTCAGGCCCGCTTCGATCTGGCGCGCGCCACCGGGCAGATTCGCGATTGGATGGGAAGCGCCAGCGACGTCCGACAGGAGAAATGATGAGCACCGAGAACGCGGAAAGCCCGAAGTCTCCGGCCGAACCGTCGAAGACCGCCCCGCCCGCTCTGGTCAAAGCCGACGGAACGGAGCCCCTTCGCAAGAAAGAAGGAGGGACTCGCCGAACGATCTCCCTTTCTCTTCTTGCGCTCGTCGTCCTCGCCGGTGTGGCCTTCGGGATCAGGGAGATCACGTTCTACCGGCACCACGCGGAGACCGACGACGCCCAGATCGAAGGGCACATCGATCCGGTCCTTCCCAAGATCTCGGGTTATGTCACCGAGGTCCTCGTCGACGACAACCAGAAAGTCAGTGCCGGCCAGGTGATCGTGAAGATCGATCCCCGGGATCTGCAAGCCAAGGTGGACACGGCGCGCGCCGCGGTCGAGAACTCCCGAGCCAAAGTCGCCGTTGCCGCGGCCAATGTCTCCTCGGCCCGATCCGAGAGCGTCCGCACGGCCAGCGACCTCGCTCGCTACGGCGCTCTGCGTAAGAAGGAAGAGATCTCCCAGCAGCAATACGACGCCGCGACGGCCGCGGCCGAGTCGACGGCGGCCTCCGTTTCGGCGTCCGAGCGCGCGGTGTCTGCAGCCCAGGCGGACGTCGCTCAGAAAAAGGCCGATCTGGACTACGCGCTCCTGCAGCTGTCCTACGCAACGGTGACGGCGCCGGCGTCCGGTCTCGTCGCGAAGAAGAACGTCGAAATCGGGCAGTTCGTCCAGGCCGGCCAGCCGCTGCTGGCGATCGTCGAAGATGCGGAGACCTGGGTCGTCGCCAATTTCAAAGAGACGCAGCTGAAGAAAATGCGGGTCGGCCAGCCCGTCGAGATCGAAGTGGACGCCTATCCGAAGACGATTTTTCATGGCCGCATCGACTCGCTGGCGCCCGCGACGGGAGCGAAATTCGCGCTGCTGCCTCCGGACAACGCAACGGGCAACTTCACCAAGGTGGTGCAGCGCGTCCCCGTCAAGATCGTCTTCACCGAGCCTCCGGACGCGTCCCGGCCTTTGCGCGCCGGCATGAGCGTCAACGCGATCGTGAAGCTCGACTAGACCCGAGTCAGAAGCGACACATGGGTTGCTCGTCCCGGTTCGCGGCGCGAGGAGTCTCCCAGAGGGGAGGAGCCTCGCGCCGCGGGAGCGAGAGCGCCGCGAAGGGGCCAGGCGAGCGGTCGAGGTCCCGTGACCGAGCCGCTCGCCGGTGGCGCAGCCAGGCCCCGAGCAAGCGAGAGCGACGTGTCTGAAACCGGTGCTCGAAAGTGGATCATCGTCATCACGGCGATCCTCGCGTCCTTGATCGAGTTGATCGACACCTCGATCGTCAACGTGGCGCTGCCGCAGATGATGGGGAACCTGAGCGCCACGCTGGACGAGGTCGCCTGGGTCGTCACGTCCTACGTCGTCGCCAACGTGATCGTGGTGCCCATGACCGGGTTTCTCTCCCGCCTCTTCGGCCGCCGCAACTACTTCGCGGGATCGATCGTCCTCTTCACCGTCGCATCCTTCTTCTGCGGACACGCGACCAACATCTGGGAGCTCGTGATCTTCCGTTTCATCCAGGGTATCGGCGGCGGAGCGCTGTTCTCGACTTCTCAGTCGATTCTCGTCGAAACCTTTCCGCCCGAGGAGCTGGGCTTCGCCAATGGCCTCTTCGGCCTTGGCGTCGTAATGGGCCCGACGATCGGACCGACGCTGGGCGGCTGGATCACCGACAACTACTCCTGGCCCTGGATCTTCTACGTGAACATTCCCATCGGAATCTTCGCGACGATCCTTTCTCTCTCATTCATTCGGGGCGAGCGGGAAGAAGGCCGCGCGGGCTCGATCGACTGG
>DATDNV010000458.1:0-11666 GCA_036518075.1 Thermoanaerobaculia bacterium | reverse complement strand
GGAACGGAAGCGATTGCTCTTGCGCTCGCGGCCGCCGGCGCCGGACCGCTCGACGAGGTGCTGCTGCCCGCCAATGTCTGCGTCCCCGTGATCGCCGGCGTGCGCCTGGCGGGGACGAAGCCTCGCCTGGCCGACGTCGATACGGGAACCTTGATGCTGGACGCCGAAAACGCGCGGCGCGCCTTGACGCCGCAAGTGCGCTTTCTCCTGCCGGTCCATCTCTACGGCGGCGTCGCCGACATGACGGGTCTCTCCCAGCTCGCCGCCGAGCGTGGGCTGACTCTGCTCGAAGACTGCGCGCAGAGCCACGGAGCGAGTCTGCGCGGGAAGAAGACCGGTTCGTTCGGCAAAGCCGCCGCGTTCTCCTTCTATCCCACCAAGAATCTCGGGGCGTTCGGAGACGGCGGCGCCGTGGCGACCGGCAACGCGCGAGTCGCCGATCACGTGCGGAGGCTGCGTCAATACGGGTGGACTCGGCGCGATTTCGCGGAGTCGGAGGGGCGGAACTCCCGGCTCGACGAGCTGCAGGCGGCGATCCTTCGCGTCCGGCTTTTCAGCCTCGACGAGGAGAACGCGCGGCGGCGCGCGATCGCGGCCCGATACGACGAGGCGTTCCGGCCGCTCCCGATCACGATTCTCGAAATTCGCGAGGGCTCGGTCCCCGCGCGCCACCTGTACCCGATCCGGACCGCGCGGCGCGATGAGCTGCGCGCCCACCTGGATTCCCGGGGAGTCGAGACCGCCGTCCACTATCCCGTTCCCCTCCACCTCCAGCCCGCCTACGCTTTTCTGGGTCACAATCGCGGCGATTTCCCGGTCTCCGAACGAGCCTGCGAGACGGTGGTGTCCCTTCCCATCCATCCCACTCTGACCGACGAGCAGGTGGAGGTCGTCATCACGGCGGTCCAGGAGTTTTTCGCCGAATGAGCCGGCGGCGGAGTCGCATCTCGGTCGTCGTCCCCGTCTATTTCAACGAAGCCAGCATCGGGCGGCTCGCCGAGCGGCTGCGAGCGACCGCGAGCTCGACCGATTGCGACTTCGAGGTGATCTTCGTCGATGACGGATCGGCCGATGCATCGTGGGAACGGATCCAGGACGTCTGCCGAAGCTGGCCCTCCGCGCGCGGAGTCCGGCTCACCCGCAATTTCGGCTCCCAGATGGCGATTCGCGCGGGCCTGGCCGAGGCGACCGGGGAGGCGGCCGCCGTGCTATCCGCCGACCTCCAGGAGCCGCCAGAGCTCCTGCCTGCTCTCATCGAGGCCTGGCGCGGCGGCGCGACGGCCGCGCTCGCCGTGCGCCGCAGCCGGCCCGAATCCTGGACGACCCGGGCTGCGGCGCGGCTGTATTACCGAACCCTGCGATCCCTTGCGTTCTCGTCCCTGCCGGATGGAGGCTTCGATTGTTTCCTGATCGCGCGGCCCGCGATCGATTTTCTGGTTCAAAACCGGGAGATCCACACGTCGCTGCCGGGCCTCTTGCTTTGGGCCGGCTTCCCGGCGGCGCTCGTGCCCTATGACCGCGCGGCGCGGGAAGACGGCGAGTCGCGGTGGACGTTCGCGAAGAAGGCGAAGTACTTCATCGACTCGATCATTTCCTTCTCCTACGCCCCGCTGCGGTGGATGGCATTGGCGGGAACGATCCTGGCGATTCTGTCGTTTGCCTATGCCGCGTTCCTCGTCTTCTTCCGCATCTTTCACCGCCAGATCATCCCGGGCTGGACGACCACCATGGTCGTTCTCGCTTTTCTTTCCGGCGTCCAGCTTTTGTCTCTGGGGGTCCTCGGCGAGTACTTGTGGCGCACGCTCGACGCGGCGCGGGCGAGGCAGGGGTTCCTGGTGAAAGAGAGAACGGGAGAAGAAACCAGGAATTGAGAATCAGGAACTGGGAACCGGACTCACATTTCCGGCTGTTCCCGCCTTCCGATTCCCAACTTCCTGGTAACGCTCGCGCGGCGCGGGCCGTCCTCTAAGCGGAGAAGTTTCATGCCTCATCGAATTCGGACTTACGCCATCGCGTTTCCCCTCGCGCTGTTACTCCTCCTCGCTTCGTCTCAGGTCACGGGGAGCGGAGCGCTGGCGAATCTGTCGGGCACCTGGAGGCTGAACAAAGATCTGAGCGACGACCCGCAACAGAAGATGAAGGATGCCCGCAGCGAATCGGGCGGAGGGGGCGGACGCTCGGGCGGACACCACGGAGGAGGAGGAGGACGAGGATGGGGCGGCCACTCGGGCGGCGGCTCCGGGTCCGGATCGGGAGACGAGGGTTCGCGGCCGCTCGAAGACATGACGGCGGCTCTTCAGCAGCTGAAGATCGAGCACCAGGATCCGGCTCTGACGATCGAGGACGGGATCGGCCGGCAGCATCATCTCTTCACGGACGGCCGCAAGGTCGAGGAAGAGCGTTCTTACGGGGGAACCACGGAGATTCATGCATCGTGGAAGGATGGACACGTCGTCGTCACGACGCAGTCCGAGAGAGGGCCCAGAATCACCGAGACTTATGCCGTCGCGGCCGACGGCTCGCAGTTGACGGTGACGAGCAGGATCGAGACCCGCCGCGGCGGATCGGTCGAGATCCGGCGGGTGTACGACGCGGTCAAGCCCGTACCAGCGGGAACGCCCACGCCCGTGCCGGAGAGCGACGACAGCGTCCGCACTGGGTCGACATTCCTCTTATATCAGATCTGATATAACACGCCTCACCGGGCCGGAGCCCTTCGGAGCAGGTGGGCGGTGAATCCGTCGGAGGCCGCGGACGGAAGCACCTGGAACCGGCTGCCGGACACGAAGGCCTCCAGTCCCTCCGGCGCGTCGATCCGGGCGAGCGTCACGCCCGCGGCCCTGCCCGCGACTCGCGCGACCACGTCCTCGTTCTCTTCCCGCTCGAGGCTGCAGGTCGAGTAGAGAAGGAAGCCGCCGGGCGACAGGAGATTCAGAGCAGCCGCGAGCGCTTCCTCCTGCGCGCGGGCGAGGCGCGCGATCGCTTGCGGGGTGATCCGGTAGCGAATCTCCGGATTCTTTCGCAGTGTTCCGGTTCCGCTGCAGGGCGCGTCGAAGAGGACTCGCTCGAACCCTGCGGCCGCGAGCGGAGGAGCCAGCGCATCGGCGGCCACCGGCAACGCCTCGAGCATGCCCAGCCTCCGGCGGTTCTGGTCGAGGAGCCGAAGGCGTTCGAGGGAACGGTCGAGCGAGACGGCGCGGGCCGATCTTCCCAGCGCGATCGAAGCGAAAGACTTGCCGCCCGGAGCGGCGGCGACGTCGACGAGCGTTTCCGCCGGGGGCAGAAGAAACGGAAGACATTGAGAGCCGATGTCCTGCACCGTGAAATCCCCGGCGGCGAAGCGCGCCGACCGAATCGGATTGCCTCTTCGCACCGTCAGCGCGAGCGGAGACATCGGCGAGGTCTCGGTCGCGATCCCCTCGGAGGCGAGAACCTGAGCCAGAGTCTCCCGATCGGTCCGGCGCGGGTTGCACATGAGGTCGAGCGGCGAAGACTCGTTGTCCGCCTCGAGGACCTCGAGGGTTTTCTCCGGTCCGAACCGGTCCCACCATCGCGCAACCAGGAACGCCGGATGGGAGAACCGGAGAGCGAGCCGGTCAGGCGAATCGGCCGCGTCGCCGGCGACCGGGCCCGTCCGCTGCGCCTTGCGAAGGACCGCATTGACGAACCCCGCGGCCTTCGGTCCCCCGTTCGACCGCGCGTGCCGGACCGCCTCGTCCACGGCGGCGTAGGCCGGAACGCGGTCGAGCCGCCGGATCTGAAATAACGCGACCTCGAGGATTCCGAGCAGATCCGGCGCGAGACGCGAGAGCGGCGCGCGGCTCGCCGCCTGAATTTCCGCGTCGAGCGCCGACTTCCACCGCAGGACGCCCAACACCAGCTCCCGCAAGAGGCCGGCGTCCGCGGGCGCGAGATCCTCCGCCCTTTCCGTGACTCGCACCGACGCGCGCGCCCCCCGCTCGAGAACGTCTCGAAGCACGGAGACGGCCCGTGCGCGCGGCTCCGTGATGCGGCGCGTCACGCCGGACCGAGCCGCGCGTCCGGCGACAGGCTCTTCGCGAACTCGGCGGCGGAGACGGGGCGCCTCCCGGCGCGCTGAAGTCGGAGAAGCTCCAGGGAAGTTCGGTCCCCGGCCGCCACCTGAATTCGATCCCCTTCTCGCCAGAGCGTGCCCGGCGGGCGCTCGGTCGGAGAGCCCGGTCGGGCATCGAGAATCTTGACGCGGTCGCCGTCCGCGAAGGTGAAGATCCCGGGCCACGGCGTGAAGGCGCGCAGGCGCCGGTCGATCTCTCCCGCGGGCCGCGTCCAGTCGATCTCGCCGTCCTCCCGTCGGATCTGGCGGCAGTACGTGGGCACCCCTTCCTGCGGCCGCGCCGTGAGGGAGCCTCGCTCGAGACCTTCCAGAGTTTCGACCAGAAGCGCGGCCCCGATCCGAGACAGACGCTCCGAGAGCGAGGCCGCGCTCTCGCGCTCCTCGACCCGAACGGAGCGCTCGAGATAGAGCGGGCCCGCGTCGAGCTCGTCGACCACGCGCATGGTCACGACCCCGGTCTCGTCGTCGCCGGCGAGCAAGGCGGCCTGGATCGGTGAGGCGCCTCGATATTTCGGAAGCAGCGAGGCATGCACGTTGACGAACCCCAGGCGGGGCGCGGAGAGAATTTCGGGAGGAAGAATGCGGCCATAGGCGACGACGACGCCGACGTCGGGAAGGGTCTCCTGTACGCGCCTCAGAACTTCCCCGTTGCCGCGAAGCCTCTCGGGCTTTGCGATTTCGAGCCCGTGCTCCGCGGCGGCGCGAGCGACGGCCGAGGGGACCGGGTCCGAGTGGCGTCCGACGGGTCGGTCCGGCTGTGTGACCACCAGAGGAATCGGAAAATCCTCCTCCACGAGGCGCGCAAGCGAGGGCACGGCGAAATCGGGCGTGCCGAAGAAAGCCACACGCAGACTCATGGCCGCCTCACGATACTGCCGATTCGCGGGAGGCTGGTTAGATGTGATTTCTCAATACATTGTTCTCCCTTGGAGCCGTTGGCACCGGTCCCGCCTCCCTCGTCGCCACGCTCGGGCCATGCCGCTCGAGTGACCAACCGGGCCCTCGCTTGTCGTTCGGTCGCAGTCTTGACGAAGCCGAGGCTTCTCAGGGCCACGCTCCTTCACTCACGGCTCCTCCGGGAGGCGGTCCCGACGCAGACACAGCCATAAGCGAAGAAGGCCGCAGGGGTGACGCCGGACAGAGATCTCGCGCGCGTGCGGAGGAACAACTGAACCGGCCCGCCGTGCGGGCCAATCAACTTTTTCTGACCGAGTCGCGCTAAAGCCCGGCTCAGCTCTCGTTTAGAGAATTTCCGGCCGCATGGTCTCGGCACCGAGCGCTCAGCGAGAGCGCGACGCACCGAGCGCGAAGCGACAAGCCGCGGGTCTTACCCGCGGCTCACCCGCGCGTTCGCCCGCCGCTCACCGACCGCCGCGGCCCATTCGCGCGAGGTGTCCGGCGGCAGGACCCCGAAGGCCCGAATCACTGGGAACAACGTCCTGAGAATTGACAGCTAGAGGAGCTCTTCGCGGTCCGGCTCGGCGGGCTCCGCCTTCGCCGTTGCGGTCGGGGCCGGCGCTTCGAGAACGCTTTCGCTCGCGCGGAGCGCCGGGAGCTCGACGACGTTCTCGCCCGCCGGCGCGTCGGCGATCGGCGGCTCGGAGAGCTCCGGATGACGAAGCCTCCAGAGCCGCACCGCCGACCACACACCGAAGAACCCGAATGTGAGGAGCGCGAGCCCGTTGACGATCCCGAAGAGAACCCAGATGCGCGGCCAGCCCCGGTCGTACCCGAACAGAAAGATCGGGAGAAACAGGAGAAAGCAATAGATCGACAGGACGATCGAGCGCCGATACTCGTGCTGCTGGTCTCGCGGAGGGTCGAGAAATCCCAGCTCCCGGGCGAGGCGGTAGGTCAGGTACGCGATCGCCGGCGATGCGGCGACGGCGACGAGGAGCCAGAGCGCGGAGCGCGTCATCGCGGCTGGCGGTCGACTTCCTCGAAATAGTCTTCCGTCACGAGCACTTCCCGAGGCTTCGAGCCGCGAGGCGGTCCGAGCAGCCCGTCGCGGGACATCATGTCGATGAGCTTGCCGGCCCGGGAAAACCCGACCCCCATGCGCCGCTGCAGAAAAGAGATCGACGCCATCTTCTCCTTGACGACCAGGCGCGCCGCTTCGTCATACAGTGGATCGCCCTCGTCTGCCCCGTCCTCGCCGCGGCGCGCGGCTTCGACCGGCTCCTTCGTGATCTCGTCGTTGAAATGGGGCTTCGCCTGCTTTCGCAGGAACTTGACCAGGCCGGCCGTCTCCTGCACGGAAACGAACGCGCCGTGGACTCGCCGCAGGCGCGACGTTCCCGGCGGAAGGTACAGCATGTCGCCGCGGCCGAGGAGCCGCTCGGCGCCGTTCCCGTCGAGGATCACACGCGAGTCGATCTTGGAGGAGACCTTGAAGGCGATCCGAGCGGGCAGGTTCGCCTTGATGACGCCGGTCAAGACGTCCACGGAGGGACGCTGGGTGGCGACGACGAGGTGAATACCGACCGCGCGCGCTTTTTGAGCGAGGCGCACGACCGCTTCCTCCACCTCCTTGGGAGCGGTCATCATCAGATCGGCGAGCTCGTCGATGACGATCACGATGAGCGCCATCGGTTCGAGCTTCAAGTCCGGATCGTCAGGGTGCTCGGCGCGGACGCGCGCCACGGTCTCCGGGTCCTTGATCGCCGCGTTGTATTGCTCCGCGTTGCGCACCTGCCCGACGTCGGACAGGACTTGAAAGCGATCTTCCATGACGCCAACCGCCCACTTGAGAGCGTTCGCCGCCTTCTTCGGGTCGGTGATGATCGGCGTGATGAGGTGCGGCAGGTTCTCGTAAACCTCGAGCTCGACCATCTTGGGGTCGATCAGAATCAACTTGACCTGATCGGGGCGGGCCTTGAAGAGGATCGAGGTCAGTAGCGCATTGATGCTCACGCTCTTGCCCGATCCGGTCGTGCCCGCGATCAAGAGATGGGGCATCGCGCGAAGGTCGTCGACGACCGGTTCGCCGTGAATGTCCTTGCCGAGCCCGAGAGTGAGCAGGGATGGGGACCTCTGGAACGTCTCGGACTCCACGACGTCGCGCAGCGCGATGACCTCGCCGCCGCCCGGGTTGGGCACCTCGATGCCGACGCTGGCTCGCCCCGGCAGCCGCTCGATGCGGATCGCCTCGGCGGAAAGCGCCAGTGCGAGGTCTTCCGAGAGTCCCATGACCTGATTGACCTTGATTCCCGCCGCCGGACGAAACTCGTAGGTCGTGACGACCGGCCCGGGGTGATATTCCGTGACCTCACCCTCGACCCCGAACTCCGCGCACTTGGCCGCGATCACGCGCCCCGTCTCGGCCAGGAGCTTTCGGTCGATCGCTCCCGCGTTCTCCCTCCTCTCCAGAAGGGAAACGGGCGGATAGGCATACCCCTCCACGACGAGAGGCAGGCTCTGCTGAGGATCCGCCTTCTTCTTCGGCCCCGGCCCGGGCTGCTTCTTCGGCGCGGGCGCGGAGGCCGGCGCCGGGGCCCGCGTCAGAGAGAACTTCCCCGGTCCCGGAACCTCGCGCAGAACCGGCCGCGGCTCGTCCGAGGTAAACGGAACCTCATCGAGAGTGACCCCCTCCTGCCTCGCCTTTTCCAGATGCTTGGCGACGACCGTCCGGCGAAGCCGTTCTTTCGTCTTTTGATCGCGCCGACGCACCCATCCGACGTTCCAGCGGCTCCAAAGGCCGATCAGCCGGACTCGGAGTCCCAGGAAAACGTCGCCCAGCGACACCTGAGTCGCCAGCGGAATCGCCAGCAACAGCGCCGTGGCCGCCAGCAGGACCGCCCCGGCGGTTCCGATCCGTCCCCGCGCGACCTGCGCGACAGCGCGGCCGACGATACCCCCCGCTTCGGCTTCTTCCCCGAAGAAAATCCGCCGGCCGAGCGCGAGCGAGAGCAGCGTCGGCACCGCGAGAAACAGGAGAACGAGCCCCGCCGCCTTGCTTCCCGGGTTCTCGATCGGCCGCTGCCAGAACCGCCGCCACCCCGCAAACAGGAGCACGACCGGAATCGCCCAGGCGGCGAAGCCCACGAGCGCGTAGAGCGCCGCGGAGAGAGAGGCGCCGAAGCCTCCGATCCAGTTCTGAGGAGAGGCGGCCTCTCCCGTCGTCAGCGAGAAGAGGTTCGGGTCCCTGGGATCGTAAGATGCGAGAGCCAGGGCGGCGAGAAGACCCGCCAGCAGGAGAAGGATACCCAGAGCCTCGCTCGCGACCCGGCTACGCCAGAACGATCCTTGACTCAATCCTCTCTATTATGAGGGCGAACCGGCCGCAGGATGAGCACCAACTGGCCGCCGGGCGATTCGGGGAGCCGACCGGAGGTCGCCGCCTCGCTCGCGCGAGGAAGCGCCGGTTCTACCGGGCTTCGTCGTAAGCCGCCGCGGCGTTCGCCTTGAACCGGTCCTTGTAGCCGGAGTAATCCTTGTAGGCCGGCAAGTCCACGTCCTTCAGAAAATCCTCTTTCGACTTGCCGGCGCTCTTCGCCTTCTGAGCGGCATCGACGACGTCGGCGATGTACTGCCGGAACGATTTGAGCCCGGCGAGGTCGGTGACCTCTCCGTGCCCTGGAATGACGGTCACGTCCTGCGGAACTCGAGTCATGACTTTGTCGAGCGCGGCCAGATACCCTTTGGCCGCACCGCCGGCCGAGACATCGATGAACGGGATCACCTTGTTGAAGAAGTCATCGCCCATGTGGAGCACTTTCGCCTTTTCGAAGTAGACGACGCTGTCTCCATCGGTGTGCGCCGGGGGCAGATGCCAGACCTGAATCGTCTCGTCTCCCATGTGAATCCGAAACTCCGAGTCATACGTGAGGATCGGGGCCGGGATGTCCTCGACCTTGACCTTCTTCGCCCATTCGATCTGCTCGGAGAAAAACTTGGCCAGATCGGCGTTGCCCGCCTTCTTCGCTTCTTCCAGACGCGCCGGGTAGTCGCGCTGGATGTCGATGGGAGAGGCGAGCATTCGGACGCGGACGTTGTCGTGCGCAAGGATCATGGCGAACGGACGGAACACCTCGTTGCCGCCCGTGTGGTCCCCGTGGTGGTGCGTGTTGATGAGGAACTTGATCGGCTTGTCGCTGACGCTCTTGATCTGAGCAACGATTCCCGGGGCGATGTCCTTGAATTGCGAGTCGATGACCAGAACCGCGTCCGGCCCGACGAAGAAGCCGACGTTGCCGCCTCTTCCATAGAGCGCGTAGACGTTTCCCGAAAGCGGTTTGAGCCGGAAGATGTCATCCGGTTTGCGGTCATGATGATCCGCCGCAGAGGGCGTCGGCGCCGCCTTCGAAGCGGCTTGTCCATGCAACGAACTCGGAAGTCCCAAACCCACGCACGCGGCAAAAGCGAGGACGACCGCAAGACGGTTTTTCATAGTTCCCCTTCGGCCGGGCACTCTATCGCGGCGAACCGGTCGAGTGACTTCCCTAACTTCTCTCGAACATGGCCTTTCCAGATGCTTGCGCCTTTTTTACGCCTCGGTTAGAGTCTGGCCGTGCGACCCATATCCAACCCTCCCAACCCCTGGGAAACGGTTCACGCGGAATGGCTCGGCGAGCCCCCTGACGCCCGACTTCAGGTTTTCGAAGAGCACTCCCGCTCGATCATTGCCGAGAACGACAGCCCCGACGTCGGCTTTCGTTTCAGCGTCAACCCCTACAGAGGATGCTTCCATTCGTGCAGTTATTGCCTCGACGGAGGCACGCCGATCCTGATGGCCGACGGACGCGTCCGTCCGATCTCCCATCTGCGCGCTGGAGACGAGATTATTGGAACGACGTTCCACAATCGATATCGACGCTTCGTCAAGACAACAGTCCTGGACCATTGGAGGGTCGTCGCCGACGCGTACCGCATCGAGCTCGAGGACGGAACTCGCCTAATCGCGAGTGCCGACCACCGCTTCTTGACCGAGCGCGGGTGGAAGCACGTGACCGGTTGCGAACAGGGTCGGTTTCGGCGCGCGCATCTAACGACCAATAACCATCTCCTCGGAACCGGACGTTTCGCGACACCACCCGTCGAGAACCCAGGCTACAGGACAGGCTACCTCTGCGGAATCATCCGGGGTGACGCGCTTCTGCGCTCCTACGCCTACAACGGGCGCCGCCGGGCGCGCGACGTTCAGCATCAATTTCGCCTCGCCCTCACCGACATTGAGGCTCTTTCGCGGTCGCGACGATTTCTTGAAAGCTTCCAAGTCGCGACGCGGGAGTTTCTCTTTCAGGCCGCCGTCGGCGGGCGTCGGGAGCTACGGGCGATTCGAACGCACGCCGGGAATCGCGTCGAACGGATTCGAGAAATCGTCGCCTGGCCCGACAAAGAAGCCGATGACTGGCACAGGGGGTTTCTTGCCGGGATTTTCGACGCGGAAGGCTGCTACAGCCGGGGAATCCTTCGGATTGTCAACACGGACCCGATCATCATCGCAAGAGTCTCCGACAGCCTGCGACGCTTCGGTTTCGATTTCGCGGAGGAGACGCTGGCCCGATCGAAACCGATCTACGCGATTCGCATTCGGGGAGGCATCCGCGAGCATCTCCGCTTCTTTCACACGGTGGATCCGGCGATTACTCGGAAGCGAAACATCGAAGGGCGAGCCATCAAGAATGACTCGCCTCTTCGCGTGGTCTCGATCGAACCGCTGGGGGTTCGAGTGCGGCTCTACGACATCACGACCGGAACGGGAGACTTCATCGCCAACGGCGTCGTCAGTCATAACTGCTACGCTCGTCCGACGCATCAATATCTCGGCTTCGGCGCCGGAACCGACTTCGAAACCAAGATCGTCGTCAAGGTCAATGCCCCGGATCTGCTGCGCAAGGAACTCTCCCGCGGCTCGCTCGACGGCGGCGAGCCGCTCGTATTCTCGGGCGTGACCGACTGCTACCAGCCGCTCGAAGCGGTCTATTCCGTGACACGCCGATGTCTCGAGGTCTGTCGCGACTTTCGCCAATCGGTCGGGATCGTCACCAAGGGCGCGCTGGTGCGGCGCGACATCGACATCCTGTCCGTCCTTGCGCGAGAGGCGGACGCGCGCGTCTACCTCTCGATCCCGTTCGCGAGCGACGCGACCGCGCGCCTTCTGGAACCCAACGTCGCGCTGCCCTCGCAGCGGCTCGAGACGCTCGCGATCCTCTCTTCGGCGGGGATTCCCACCGGGATCGCGCTCGCGCCGATCATTCCAGGAATCAATGACAGCGACATTCCGCAGCTCCTCGCGCGCGGCCGTTCGGCCGGCGCCTCCCGAGCCTTCCTGACGCTTCTGCGCCTGCCCGCCGAAGTTCTGCCGGTCTTCGAGGAGCGCCTGGCCGCCGCATTTCCGGACCGCGAGAAGAAAGTCTGGAGCGCCATCGCCCAGATGCGGGGAGGGAAGAAGAACGAGAGCCGCTTCGGCGCGCGTATGGGTGGAGTCGGTCCGCGCTGGAGGGCGGTGGAAACGCTCTTCGAGGCGGAGAAACGCAGGCTCGGATTCCGGGACGATGACGAACCGTCGCCTCCGCGCACGTCCCGGTTCGAGAGACCTCCTCGCCAGCGATCGCTGTTCGACTAGGGAAGT
>DATDNV010000457.1:0-2158 GCA_036518075.1 Thermoanaerobaculia bacterium | reverse complement strand
CGGCACCGATCCGGGAACGGTGCTCGGGACGGTCGGATACATGTCGCCGGAACAGGCGAGCGGTCACCCCGTCGATTTTCGATCGGATCAGTTTTCGCTCGGTGCCATCCTCTATGAGATGGCGGCGAACCGGAGGGCATTCGAGAAAACGACGCCGATACAGACGCTGTCGGCGATCATTCAGGACGAGCCGGAGCCTCTCTCGGCGGTCGCTCCCAAGTTTCCAGCCAATCTCGTCTGGATCATCGAGCGATGCCTGGCCAAGGACCCCGAGGACCGCTACGGCTCGACCAAAGATCTGGCGCGGGATCTTGCCGCGTTGCGCGACCACGCTTCGGGGATCTCCGTCTCTGCCGTGGGACAGCAGCCGGCGCCGCGCCGGTTTCGGCCTTCCCGCGCACTTCTTGCCGGCGCGGCCCTGGCCGGCGTCGTTCTCGCCGCTCTGACGTTCTTCGCGGGCCAGAGGCTCCAGGCGCGCCGCGACCGGGACGCGCCGCCGCCGCTGACGCGGACACTCACGTTTCGGCGGGGCTTCCTGACGGGCGCGCGGTTTGCTCCCGACGGCCAGACGATCGTCTACTCCGCGGCCTGGGACGGTAAGCCGAGCGAGATCTTCACGACTCGCGTCGGCAGTTTTGAATCGCGGCCGCTCGGCATCTTCCCGGCGGGAATCCTGGCGATCTCTTCCACCGGCGAGATGGCCATCTCGCTGGGCTGCGAGAATCGCTGGGAGCCGTGCTTCGGGACACTCGCTCGAGTGCCGCTCGCTGGCGGAACCCCGCGCGAGGTCCTCGACAACGTGGGTTCTGCGGACTGGTCCCCCGACGGCAAGGAGCTCGCCGTCATCCACGCCGTCGAGGAGGGAGATCGCATCGAATACCCGATCGGGAAGGTGCTGTACCAGACTGCGGGCTACATCACGGGCCTGCGAGTATCCCCGAAGGGGGACCTGGTCTCTTTCGTCGAACACCCTCAGCGGGACCAACAGCGCGGAACCGTCTGCGTCGTCGACCGCACCGGCCGCAAAAAGAGCCTGACGGACGAGTGGCGGCAACTATTCAACACGCTCTGGAGTCCCACCGGACATGAAGTCTTCTTCGACGGCACCCGCCAGGGCGAAGCGTTGGGAACTTGGGGAGCCAGTCTTTCGGGCCGGCTGCGCGCGGGCGCCCGGATCCCCGGTCTGGACGACGTCTCGCGCGACGGCATGTTTCTGGACAAGGGCGGATATCGGCACATACGCAGAGACATCCTGGCCTTGGTTCCGGGCGGTTCCAAGGAGAACAACCTCTCCTGGCTGGGAGACTCCGACGGGGCTGCCCTGTCGGCGGACGGGAAGACGCTTCTCTTCTATGAGTACATATGGACTCGGTCGTCTGCCGAAATCTTCGAAACGTATCTGCGAAGAACGGACGGCTCGGACGCAAAGTCTCTGGGGGTCGGCAAGGCACTGGCGCTCTCACCCGACGAAAAATGGGCGCTCGTGGTCCGGCCGTCCCCCAGCCCTCATCTCGCCTTGCTGCCGACGGGGATCGGCGAGCCGCGGGACCTCCCGGTCGGAACCCCCATTCAGTACCACTGGGCGTCGTTCTTTCCCGATGGCAAGCGCATTTTGATCGCCGCGCAAGAGAATGGGAAGCCGCCCCGCTCGTTCATCCAGGATCTCGCGGGCGGTCCACCGCGACCATTTGCCGAGGAGGGGATGCGAGCCACTCTCGTGTCGCCCGACGGTCGAGAAATCGCCGGCTCGACGCTCGAGGGTCTGCACCTGATTTACCCGGCTGATGGAGAAGGCCGGGCCCGTGCGATTGCGGGGGCTGAGCCCGGCGACTTCCTCATCCAATGGAGCGCGGACGGCAAGTCGATTCTCGTTCGTGGTTCCGAATCACGCCCGCTGACGCTCTACCGCATCGATCTCGCGAGCGGAGCGCGGGAGCGATGGAAGGAGCTTGCTCCGCCGGATCCTGCGGGGTTCGTGGAATTCGAAGCCGGGCCGATGGGAGTCCGCGTGACCGCCGACTTCCGTTTCTACGCCTACAACTTCTACACCGATCTGGAGAATCTTCGCATGACGGACCTGGGAAAATCGTGGTGGAAGTGAAGCGCTTATGGATTCCTGATCGAATTCTGACTTGACTGGCAGCAAACCTAAGCGTAG
>DATDNV010000456.1:0-2532 GCA_036518075.1 Thermoanaerobaculia bacterium | reverse complement strand
GTTGCCCTCGAGAACGAGGTCGCCGTCGACGTTGAAACGCTCGCGATCGACTCCGCTTCTTTTCGCCAACTTCGCGAGGCGGAGGCGGCGGGGGGCAAGCCCATCTCCGAGCAGATCCGGATGATCGTTGCCCAGCGCGGGAAGATGCAGAACCCGGTCACGGGATCCGGTGGGATCTTTCTGGGTCGGGTCCGCGAAGTCGGCGGCCTCCATCCGGACGCCGGGGTGCTCCGGCCGGGAGATCGTATCGCGTCGCTCGTGTCGCTCACCCTCACGCCTCTCCATCTGGACCGAGTCACGGCGGTGCACTCCGAATCGGAGCGCGTGGATGTCGAGGGGACCGCGATCCTTTTCGCGCGCACGCTCTACGGACGGATTCCGGACGACCTCTCGGAAGAGATCGCGCTCGCGGTCTTCGACGTCGCCGGCGCGCCGGCGAGCGTTCGCGCGCGCGCGCGGGAAGGAGAGACGATCGTCGTCATCGGCGCCGGAAAAGCCGGCCTACTCTGTCTCGCCGCCGCGCGGGAGGCCGTCGGCACTGGAGGCCGCGTGTTCGCGCTCGATCCTTCCGCGCAAGCCGTGGAGCGAGCGCGGCAGCTCGGTCTTGCCGACGAGGTCTGGGCGCTCGACGCCCGCGACCCGCTCCGAGTGCATGGCGCCGTCGCGTCAGCCACCTCCCACCGACTCGCGGATCTCGTGGTCAATGTCGCCAATGCGCCCGGCACGGAGGTGGCGAGCGTTCTTTGCGCGCGGGATTGCGGAACCGTTCTTTTCTTCGGGATGGCCACATCGTTCTCCTCCGCGGCGCTGGGTGCCGAAGGGTTGGCCCACCCCGCGACTCTTCTCATCGGCAACGGATACGTCCCGGGGCATGCGGAGATGGCTCTCGACCTGGTTCGGCGCTATCCCCGTCTCCGTGATGCGCTCGCTTCGCTCGTCGCGCGCCGTCAGCCGTGACTGCCGCGGACGACGAGCTCGCCAGACGGATCGCCGACTCCGGGGCTCGGCGCGTCGCCTTCCTCGGTCTCGCCAAGAACGTCGGAAAGACGACCGCCCTCGTCTCCGTTCTCTCCCGGTTTCACGAGAGACTTCTGCCCGTCGGGGCGACCTCCGCGGGACGGGACGGAGAGGAATTCGACGCCATCACCGGCGATCGCAAGCCGCGGTTCCGACTCTGGCCCGGCCAGCTCGTCGCCTCGGCCGAATCGACTTTCGGCGGGGACGACGGTTCCTTCGAGCTCGTCCGAGCCCTTCCGTTCGCGACTCGATTCGGGCCGATTCAGGTCCGCCGGGTCCGGAGCGATTCCGAGATCGAAGTGATGGGACCGACGACCTCCTCGCAGCTCTCCGCGGCCGCCGCCGCGCTGGAGCAGAGCGGATCCCGGCTCGTGCTGATCGACGGCGCGTTCGGACGGCGCGCCTTTGCGTCGGCGCGGGTCTGCGACGGCATCGTTCTCTCGGTCGGGCTGGCCGCCGCGGCGAGCCTCGAAGGGGCGATGTTTGCCGCGCGATCGGCGATCGCTCTCCTCGATCTCAAAGAGCCCCTGCCGGGAGCGAAGACCCGGCGATTCGAAGGAGCGGTGACCGAGGCCGACCTCTCGGCGAATCCCCCGGCCGAGGGTGAGACGGTGCTCGCGGAGGACTTCGCGGCGATCTTCCTTTCGCCGGAGGTCCGACGCGACCTCCACCGGCGAGGAATCGCGCTCGCCGTGTCGCGGCCGGCCCGTCTGATCGCCGTAACTTCGAACCCGACCGCCCCCGGGCGCAATCCGGCTTCCGCTCGAGAGTTTTTCGACGCTCTCGCCGCCGTCCTGCCCGACGTCGCCCTTCTCGACTTGAAGGCCAATCTCTGCCGGCTTCCCTAGCCACCAGTCCGGTGACAACGAATCGCTCCACTTCGCTGGCCGATCCCTTTTCCAATCCGGCAGCGGTTGCGTAGAGCGGGCTAGCTGTCGGTCAGAAAAGTTGCGGCACCGGTCGCGCGGCGTCCGCCTGCGCCGCAGCCGCTATACTGCCGTCCAGCGCATGCCCGACAAACTCTCTCTTCCGGCGACGCGCATCGACCGTTGCCGGCGGTTCGCGCGGCAGGTCGCCGAGGGGGTGGCCCGGGAGACGGAGCCGTTCACGACCGTCTCGACGGAGCGCACCGTCCTTCGGCTGCTCGGGGTCGACGGAGCCGATTCCGAAGGCGTCCCGCTCCCCAACCGAATCGTCGAGAACCTCCGCTCCGCCGGAACGCTCGGACAGGGAGCGGCCGTCGCACTGGGAAGCGCTCTCGCGAGTGCGGATGGCGCCGTCGAAACCGCTGCCCGCCGTCTCGCCTCTTCCGCCGATCCGCCGACGGGCGCGGCGCACCCTCGCTGGCGAGAGGCCCTGGCTCCCCTCGTCGAATCCGCTCTCGACCGGATCGCCGCGAACCGCGCCGAACGCGAGCGTCGGATCGCGGCTCATCCTCCCGACGAGCTCCCGCTCCTGTACGCCATCGTTGCGACCGGCAACATCTACGAGGACGTCGTCCAGGCGGAGGCGGCC
>DATDNV010000455.1:0-2516 GCA_036518075.1 Thermoanaerobaculia bacterium | reverse complement strand
AATCGGAAGCCAAGCGGCCCAACGTCCAGGTGGGCGATCCCTTCCTCGAAAAGCTTCTGCTGGAAGCCTGTCTCGAGGCCATGCAGACAGGCGCGATCGTCGGCATTCAGGACATGGGTGCCGCGGGCCTGACCTCTTCCTCGTTCGAAATGGCCGGCCGCGCCGGATCGGGGCTGGAGCTGGATCTCTCGAAAGTCCCCGTGCGCGAGACGGGGATGACGCCATACGAGATCATGCTGTCCGAGTCGCAGGAACGGATGCTTCTCGTCTGCCGGCGAGAAAAGCTCGAAGACGTGCTCGCCGTGTTCCAGAAATGGGAGCTCGATGCGGTCGAGATCGGCCGCGTCACCGATTCCGGCCGCGTGGTTCTCTTCTTCGAGGGCAAGATCGTCGCGGATCTGCCGGCCGCGCCGCTTTCCGAGCAGGCGCCCATGTACGACCGGCCGCGCCGGGCTCCCTCACCGTCCAGCTCTCCCCGCTGGCCGTCGGAACCGGAACCTTCCGATTATGGGGATTGCCTGAGGCGGCTTCTCGCTTCGCCCAACATCGCCGAGAAGACGTGGATCTGGACGCAATACGACCACATGGTGGGCACCAACACGGTCGAGCGTCCGGGCGGCGACGCCGCGATCGCGCGGGTGAAAGGAACGAAGAAAGCGCTCGCTCTCAAGAGCGACGCGAATCCTTTCTTTTGCGCGCTCGACGCCTATCGGGGAGGGATGATCGCGGTCTGCGAGGCGGCCCGCTCGATTGCCGCCACCGGTGCGCGTCCTCTGGCGGTCACCGACTGCCTGAACTTCGGCAACCCCGAGAAGCCTGAAGTGATGTGGCAATTCGAGGCAGCCGTGCGGGGCATCGCCGACGCCTGTCGCACGCTGGAGATTCCGGTCGTTTCGGGAAACGTCTCCTTCTACAACGAGACCGATGGCCGCTCCGTGCTTCCGACGCCGACCATCGGCATGGTCGGTCTGCTCGAGGACGTCGCCCAGCGGGTGCGTATGCCCTTCGCGAACGCGGGAGACGTCATTGCGCTTCTGGGTGTGACTCGCGACGAGCTCGGAGGGAGCGAATTTCTTCGGACAGTCCGCGGAAGAGATGAGGGCCCCTGCCCCGAAATCGATGCGGACGCCGAACGGCGGCTCGTGGATCTTCTCGTCGCGCTCGCGGCACACAAGAAACTCGCCTCGGCGCACGATGTCTCCGACGGCGGACTGGCGGTGGCGCTCGCCGAATGCGCGATGAAGGGCGGTCTCGGCGCCGAGATCACACTCGATTCACCGGTGCGGCCTTCCGCGCTTCTGTTCGGGGAATCCACGGGGCGAGCGCTCGTCAGCTTCCCGCCTGCCTCGGAGGCCGCCATCCGCGCCGCCTGCGACCAGAAGAAAGTCCCGTTTCAGATCATCGGCCGGGTCGGCGGCGACCGCCTGAAGGTCGCGCTGGCAGGTAATACCCTCATCGATGATTCGGTGTCGGCCTTGCGAGAGATCTGGTCGACGGCGTTCTCCCGCGCCCTCGAATCCGCAGACGTGCTGTAGCCCGAGGTAGACGGTGCCGCTTCCCGCAACGTCATCTCCCGCACCGCCTTTCGACGCGGGCGGAAAAGTCCTGAGGCGTCCGTCGGAACCCGGCCATGCGCGACCATCGCGACCTCCCGCCGCCGGAGGCGGGGCGCGCGAGGCGTCCCGCTGGCGGAACGCTTGTAAGATGGAGAACACGAACGGGAGAGTTGTCACGGGTCTCTAACGGTTCTCCCTGGTTTCTCTGAGGTCTCGATGCGGCTCGCTTTCGGAGACTCCGTCTACGATTCGGGCACTCGCGAAGTCACCCGGGGTAACAGCGGGCTGGCGCTGCCCCCGAAGGCGTTTCAGCTGCTCGAGCTGCTGATCAAGAACCGGCCCAACGCCGTCTCCAAGCAGGAAATTCAAAACCAGATCTGGCCGGGCACGTTCGTGTCGGACGCGAGCCTCGCCAACCTGATCGCCGAACTGAGGGAAGCCTTGGGCGACGACGCGCGGTCGCCGGAAATCATCCGAACCGTCCATCGGTTCGGGTACGCCTTTCACGCCGACGTGCGGGCAGCCCAGGCCCGCGGCGGCGCGGCGCCCCGTGCCGGAATCGTCTGCCGACTGCTCTGGGATGGTTGCGAGATCCAGCTCGCTCCGGGCGAAAACTTGATCGGCCGCGAAGCTTCGGCGGCCGTCTGGATCGACGACGCGCTGGTCTCCCGCCAGCACGCACGGATCGTCCTGGGCGACGAGGGGGCCTCGCTCGAGGACCTCGGCAGCAAGAATGGTACGAGGCTCGCTGGCAAGAGAGTCGAGGGCATCGTTCCGCTCTGCGATCGCGACCAGATCGGGATCGGCCCTGCCACGATCGTGTTCCGCCTCTACCGCCAGACCGGTTCGACCGTGACCGACGTCGACGGCAAAGAGACGCAATGACTGTAACTGCTGGAACCCGGCTCGGGCCCTACGAGGTTCTGTCGCCGCTGGGCGCCGGCGGAATGGGGGAGGTCT
>DATDNV010000454.1:0-2735 GCA_036518075.1 Thermoanaerobaculia bacterium | reverse complement strand
GGAAGCGATGAAATGACAAGGCCCCCTCGCGGGGGCCTCGATCGAACGCCCTTCGACAGGGCCTACATCTTCTTTTCGGCGGCAGGGGTCGTCGTGGTCGTCGTCGTCGTCGTGGTGGTGGTCGTCATCGTCGACTCGGTGCCGGTCGTCGCCGTGCCCGTGGTGGCGGTGCCGGTCGTTCCGGTCTCCTTGACGACGGCCGGCTGCTCCGTCGTGGTCGTGGTGGTCGTCTCTTCTTTCTTCTGGCAACCCGTGACGAGCGCCGTTGTCATTACGGCCGCGAGGCCCAAGAGCACCAACTTCTTCATTTCCCTCATCTCCTTCTTTCAAAGCAAACAAATACCCCTCACGGGGCGCGAAGCGACGGGGATCATATCCTAACCCTCGAGGCTGTCAACGGGCCGGAGCGGCTCGACTCTGCGGTTTTTGGCCGTTATTCTCCAGTTTTTGGCCCTTCTCGGGCGTCCGGAGGCGAGTTTGTTCGAGAGTCTGGGAGATCGACTTCAGGGGGTCTTCAAGGAACTTCGAGGAGAGGGCCACCTCACCGACTTCCACCTGGACACCGCGCTGCGCCAGATCCGCCTTTCGCTTCTCGAGGCGGACGTGGCGCTACCCGTGGTGCGCGAGTTCACCGAGCGCGTGAAAGAGCGCGCCGTCGGCGGGAAAGTGCTGCAGCAGTTGTCGCCCGCTCAGGAGGTTACCCGGATCGTCCGGGACGAGCTGGCGGCGCTTCTGGGCGGAGAGGACGCGGACATCGATCTGTCGGGAACTCCGGCTGTGCTGGCCCTCGTGGGCCTCCAGGGATCGGGCAAAACCACGTCGGCGGCCAAGCTCGCGCTCAAATTGAAAGATCGAGGCCGTTATCCGCTGCTGGTCGCCGCGGACCTTTCGCGTCCCGCCGCGGTCTCCCAATTGAAGACTCTCGGCCGCCAGATCGCCGTTCCCGTCTTTCACCCGGAGGGTGCGGCGGATCCGGTGGCGGTGGCGCGGGAAGGAGTGAAAGAAGCGAAGCTGACCGGCCGCGACACCGTGATCGTGGACACGGCGGGCCGCCTCCACGTGGACGAGGACCTGATGCGCGAGATTCGATCGGTCGTCGACGCGATTACCCCTCGCGAAATCCTGTTCGTCGCGGACGCGATGACCGGGCAGGACGCGGTTCGTTCCGCATCCGGATTCTCCGGGGCTCTTCCGCTGACCGGAGTCATCCTGACGAAGACGGATGGCGACGCCCGCGGAGGCGCGGCCCTCACGGTCGTCTCGACGTTGAAACGTCCGATCAAGTTCGTCGGAGTGGGAGAGAAGGTGGAGGACTTCGAGCCGTTCCACCCCGGTCGGATGGCCTCCCGCATTCTCGGAATGGGGGATGTGCTCTCGCTGATCGAGAAGGTCGAGGCGCAGGTCGACGAATCGGCCGCCCGCCGTCTCGCGCAGCGGACGAGCTCGGGTGAGTTCACGCTGGAGGATCTTCGGGATCAGCTTCAGTCGGTCAAGAAAATGGGACCGATCTCGGGACTCCTCGACATGCTTCCGAAGGCGGGCGCCTTCAAGACCCTGTCCTCTCCCGAAGCCGTGGATGACAAAGCGATCGTCCGCGTCTCGGCGATTCTGGACTCAATGACCAACGAGGAGCGGCGCTATCCGCAAGTGCTCAACGGCTCCCGGAAGAAGCGCATCGCCGGAGGGTCCGGAACGAGCGTCGCGGAGATCAACCGCCTGATCAAGCAGTACCAGCAGATGAAGAAGCTCATGAAGCATGCCCGCAAGGGCATGAAGGGACTGGACCTCTCGAAGCTCCCGTTGCCCGCGCCCCGGGGGAGTGACCAGTGACAGTGAACAGGACGGCCTGGGCTGCTCGCCTGTTGGCCCTGATCACCTGCACTTTCTGCTAGAATGCGCCGTTTTTGCTGAAAAGATGCCTTTGTTGATCGAGAGGACTTAGCTGACATGGTCAAGATTCGTTTACGCCGCATGGGGGCCCGGAATCGCCCCTACTACCGGATCGTCGTCTCGGACTCCCGACGCACCGCGAAAGCGGAGGTCTTAGAAGAGCTCGGCCACTATGACCCGATCGGACAAAAGGCCGGTCTTCATTTGGACCGCGAGCGCGCCTCCCAATGGATCGCGAAGGGCGCCCTGGTCTCTCCGACGGTCGCCTCGTTTCTCAAGAAGCTCGAATCGGCACCCGTCGAGGCGCGATGACGCCGGCTCCCGGCTCGCCCGAAGGAGCGACCATGCGTCGTCTGGTCGAGACGATCGTGCGGAAGCTTTCGGATCACCCGGAGCAGACCCGCGTCGTCGAATCGTTCGAGGGACGATCGGCCGTTTACGAGATCTCCGTCCCGGAAGCGGACCGCGGCCGGCTGATCGGCCGGGAGGGGCGGACCGTCCGCGCGCTGCGAGCCTTCGTGGGCGCCGCGGCCGCGGCTCGCGGCAAACGCGTCGTCGTTCGAGTCCGAGACTAGTGTGAGTGACAAGTGACCAGTGACGAGCGACAAGAAGGATCCTGAGAACCCGTCACTCGTCGCTGACTCATCACTTCTTCTCGTCGGCATGGTCCGGCGTCCTCACGGTCTGAAGGGCGAACTCTCCGTCGAACCGCTGACTTCTTTCCCCGAACGCTTCGTTCCCGGTCTTTCCCTCGTCTGGACGCGCGGCTCCGAAGACCGGCGGCTTCGCGTCAACGGGGTCCGTTCCCAGGGACGGAACCTGCTGCTGACGTTTGAAGGTGTCCT
>DATDNV010000453.1:0-2497 GCA_036518075.1 Thermoanaerobaculia bacterium | reverse complement strand
AAAGTGACCACGACGAGCACCATGCCCAGAGCCATAAGCGCCGCGCGAATCCGCAGGCCAAGCACGAGAAGCGCGCCCGCCAGGAGCTCGACAAACGGGATCGCCAGCCCCACCGCCCAGAGCGACCAGACAGGCAGGAAGGTGTCCTGATAGGGCAGGAACCATTTCTGGACGTGCCCGACCGGAGTCAGCCGGAAGACCTTGTAAATCCCTGCCATGAGAAAGATGAGTCCCAGCACAAGCCGGGCAAAGAGCAATGCCCAGGCTCGAGACTTCGCTGCAGAGAGATTCATGCCTGTCTAGCCGCCGGCGAGCGCACGCTCGACGATGTCCAGATGGTGCTCGCGGTGCGAGCCGCGGTCGAGATTGGGCGCGTCGGGACGCGCGAGCGCAGCCGCCACGAGGTCGTCCGGCACGTCCAGCAGCAGCGCGTCCAGCTCTTCGGCCGTCTGGAGAGCCACGGCGCCGATTCGGTCGTGCGGGATCATTTCGAGCAAGGGCTGCGAGGTCGCGTTGAACAGATCCCCGTCATACCCTCCGTTGCACCAGTCGCCCGCGGCCCACCGCCGCATGAGGCAGAGCCTCTGACGGTCCCAGAAAGCGATGTGGGCGAGGGCACCCGCGACCGTCCAGCCGTTGGGGAGACGCTGAGCCAGCTTCCGGGCGTCGAGTCTCGGGATCAACTTCCGTAATCGCTCCGTCTGCGATCGATTGCTCTCCGCGAAAGCGGCGGACACCGGCATGGAACACCTCTCGTTCGGCGAATCGGGAGCTCGCCGGAAAGTCTAGATCGAGGTCGCCTGCGCCAGATACATGAATCGGGACACGGATCCCCTCTGCGACAGATTCCGAACCGTCTCGAGATATCGGAGCTGGCGCTCGAGTTCGCCTTGGCCCAGGATCTGCTCGAGCTCTCGGCGATGCGCGGCGATCGCGGACAGCCGTCCACTCGCGTTGCGGACGACGCTCGCGGTCCTGTCTTCCCTCTCGAGCAATCGAAATCCCGCCGCTTCCAGATCTGCCTCGTTCTCCCCAGGGGCAACCAGCCGGGTGACGCCGTGCACGCTGCGCGCGAGAGCTTCTTCTTCTTTGACGGGACCGGTCTTCACGCCCGCGTCGGTCAGGAGAAACCGTCCACCGTTCAAGATGCGAGCCACTTCGTGAAAGAACGGGGTTCGGTTCTTGAGATGTATCACGACGTCGAGAGACATGACCGCGTCGAACGAGCCGGATCCGAACGGCAGCGGCTCGTCGAGGTCGCCCTGCCGAAGCGAGATCCGATCCTGGAGGCCGAGCGTAGCCGCCCGGGCGCGGCCGCTGTCGAGCGCCGGCCGGCTCTGATCCACTCCTGCGCCCTCGCATCCGACGGTCGAAACGACGAACGTCAGCGGGCCGCACGGGCCGCAGCCCAGATCGAGAAGCCGGCTCGATCGGGAAAGCGCGAGGCGTGGAATGTCGCCTCGCAGCTCTTCGGCGGTCACCCAGGAATGTTGGCCGATGTCTTCGCCATACGCCTCGCCTCGGAACTGGCGCATGAGCGGCGAGTCGAAAGAACCAAAGCAAGAGTCGTAGCCGTTCCTGTTCACGATCGGCCGTTCCCGGCCATTCGATCACGGATCTTCGAACACCGCTTCGACGGTCGACCCTCGCGCAAACTCACCACCTATAATCGCTTCGGCCGCTGAATGAGGCATGCATGTCTGTTCGGATCCTGACGATCAACGGTTCGAAGCGCGAGGTCGAGTGTCCGGCGGAAGAGACTCTGCTGTCGGTCCTTCGTAACCGGTTGAATCTCACCGGCACCAAGTACGGCTGCGGGGAAGGGCAATGCGGCGCCTGCACCGTTCTTCTGGACGGACGCGCCACCCGCTCGTGCCGCACACCGGTCTCGGAGGCGGCGGGCTCGAAGATCACGACAATAGAAGGGCTCGCCGCCGGCGGACGCCTCCATCCCGTGCAGCAGGCCTTTCTCGATCTGGAGGCGTTTCAGTGCGGCTACTGCACGCCGGGAATGATCATTTCCGCCGCCGCTCTGCTCGCGGGCAACGCCCACCCTCGGGACGAAGAGATCATCGAGACGCTCGCTGGCAACATCTGCCGCTGCGGGACCTATCCGCGAATTCTCGCCGCGGTGCGCCAGGCTGCCGGCGCCTCGAAGAAAGAGAAACGACCGTGACGGGCATGGCCGACCCGGAAGCGTTGTTGCGCGAGCTTTCCGAGCACGAGCTCGCCGGCCGCTTGCACTGGTTCGAGGTCGACCGCCGGCGCTTTCTGCGCGCGCTCGGAGGCGGGTTGCTCGTGTGCGCGGCGGCTCCCGCTCTGCCAATGCCGGTTCAAGAGTCGGGACGCTCGAGCGGCAGCCCGGAGACGACTCGCGATCTTGCGGCGTGGATCCACATTGGCTCGGACAGCCGCGTGACGGTGTTCACCGGCAAGGTCGAGATCGGCCAGAACATCCGCACGTCGCTGGCTCAGCAAGTGGCCGAAGAGCTGCACG
>DATDNV010000452.1:0-9489 GCA_036518075.1 Thermoanaerobaculia bacterium | reverse complement strand
CTCGGGGATGCCATGGCCAATCTGCTTCTGACGCCGGCGATTCTCTACTGGCCCTTTGGCTATCGCGACCGACGGCGAAGCCTCAACTCGGGGCGACTCGTCGAAGGTCTGATCCTCACCGCGGGACTGATCGGCTTGGCTCTCGTCGCGTTCAGCGGCCGCCTCGCGAAACCTTACGATTTCCTCGCTCTTCTGTACGCACCCGTGGTCTTTCTCATGTGGGCGGCGATCCGCTTCGGCCTCAAGGGCGCCTCGGCCGCCCTGACTCTGAGCGCGTTCCTCGCCGTCATCGCTGCCGTGGAAGGACGAACTCCCTTCGCGATGCAGTCGGCCCAAGAACACACTCTCTGGATTCAGCTTTTCGTTTTGGCGGTGGCCCTTCCCGTTCTCTTCCTGGCCGTGATCGTTCGTGAGCGAGACGACGGCGCGGTCGCCCTGCGACAGAGCGAGGGACGATACCGGGAGGTGGTGAACAGCCAGACCGAGCTCATTTGCCGTTACCTTCCCGACACGACGCTGACTTTCGTCAACGAGGCCTACTGCCGGTTTTTCGGGCGCTCGCGCGAAAATTTGATCGGTCGGCGCTTTTTGGAACTGATCCCGGAGGCAGAGCGGGACGCCGCCAGGAACCACGTCCGAGCTCTAATCGAGAACCGGCCTGTCGATCCCGCGGAGCACAGCGTCGCGTGCCCGGACGGTTCGCTCGCCTGGATCCACTGGGTGGACCACGTCATTCGCGGCCGTGAAGGGCGCGTCGTCGAGCTGCAATCGATCGGACGAGACATTACCGACCGCAAGAATGCCGAAGAGGCACGGCACCTTCTCGCGCAGGCGGCTCGGCTCGCTCAACTTGGGGAGCTGACCGCTTCGATCGCGCACGAGATCAACCAGCCTCTCGGAGCGATCCTTTCCAACGCGGACGCGGCCGAAATGCTTCTCGAGACGGGACACCTCGATGAGATCCGCAACATCCTGGCCGACATCCGGCGCGACGACGTGCGGGCGGGCGAAGTCATTTCGCGCGTTCGAGGATTGGTTCGCCGGCGTCAAACCGACCCGGAGCCCCTCGATCTTCCCGCCGTCACCGTACAGGTCATGCGTCTGGCCGAGGCAGAAGCTCGCCGACGCGGTGTGTCGATTCGTGTCGAGTTCGAGCCGTCGCTTCCTTTCGTTCGCGCCGATCGCATCCTGATACAGCAAGTACTTCTGAATCTGATCTTGAACGGCATCGACGCCATGGCCGACACGCTCCCGGGGGAACGGCGCCTCGGCATTACAGCGGGCTATGTCGACCGCTTCGTCGAAGTGGCCGTCGCGGATTCGGGCCACGGCATCGCCGAGAGTCTGCTCCCGAGCATCTTCGATTCGTTCGTCACGAGCCGCGAAGACGGAATGGGCCTGGGCCTCGCGATCTCTCGATCCATCGTTCAAGCTCACGGCGGCCGGATCTGGGCCGAAAACAATACGGGCGCGGGATCGACGCTGCGATTCACGCTGCCGATCGACAACGGCTCGCGGTTTCCGTCGGCGACGACCATCTGAGCCGCTGACGAATTCAGCTCGCTCGCGGCGCGGAGAAGAGGAGCTTGCGCGTGCCCCCGGCGAAGGCCGGCAACACGACAGCTCTTGACCTGCCGCTAGCTCTTCGGAGCGAGGACCTGCTGACGAGCTTTTTTGGCCTCGTCTTGGGCGTCGAGTGTCAGGCGGTAGGCAACGTAGTACTTGTAGATGTTGCGGACGTAGGTCGTCGTCTCGGTCCCGATCTTCTGCGCGACGACGAGCTCGACGTTGTTGAACCACTTATCGGGGTCGAGGCCGCGCTTCTGGGCCTCTCTTCGGCACTTGGCGACGTTGGCCGGGCCGCAGTTGTAGCTGGCAAACGCGAACAAAGGCCGATTTCCCTCGCTGAAGTGGGCGTCGCTGAAATAGTCCGCCATGAGCTTGTCCATGTACTTCGCGCCCGCATGGATGTTCGCTTCCGCGACGTGGATGTCTCCGACCTTCATCTGCTCCCCGGTGGCGGGCATGAGCTGCATGATGCCGATCGCGCCGACGTGGCTCTTCGCCTGCTGGTTGAGCTGCGACTCCTGGTAGCCCTGCGCGGCGAGCATCAGCGGGTCGAATTTGTACTTCTTCCCATACTTTTCAAATAGCGCGAGCGTCTGCTGGAAGCGCTTGTACTCGGCGCTGGCGGTCGGATCTTTGAGCTCCTTGACTTTCTTCATGTAGACACTCATGCGGTAGTCCGCGACCCCCTGCTTCATCGCCCAGTTCTTGAAGAAGTCCTCGATCTCGCGTGAAAGCTTGGGGCTGTCCTTGCGGATCGCCCAGCCGGTTTTGGCGTCGGCGCGCAACACGAGATCGTTTCGGACCTTGATCTTCGGCAGCACCTGGGACCACATTCGCGCCTTCCAGTCGTCGACCACGAGCAGCTCGATCAGCCCGGCGTCGAGCATTTCCATCATGTCTTCGTCCTCGAGCGAGTCGGACACGAGGATCAGCGTGATCGGAGGCTTCTTGCCCTTCTGGAGCTTCTCGTTCTGCTTCTCCAGGCTCTCGTAGTAGCTCGATGCCTTGCGCACATGGATGCGTTTCCCCGAGAGGTCGTCGAGAGACTTGAGCTCCGGAGACTTCGGGCCCGTGACGATGACCTCGTTGATCGTCTTCCGGCCCTCGTCGCCGGCAACGAAATCGACCGTCTTCAGACGCTCCTCGGTGACCGTGAGATTTCCGATGGCGACGTCGGCGAGGCCCTCGGCGACGTCAGGCAGCAGTTTGTCGCGCGTCGCTGGCGCGATGTAGACCGTCAGGGGACGTTTCCCGAGCTGTTTCGCGTACTTGAAGTTGATGTAACGCTCCCAGTCGCGGACCAGCTCGGCCGCGAGCCCGCGCTCCCGTCCTTTGTCGTTGAAATAGAGCGACCGCGAGAAGGGAGCGAAGACGCGGAGCATCCGCCGCTCGAGCAGCTTGTCGAAGTCGCCCGTCCAGACTTTGTTGGCGATCGAGAGCTTGCGCGGTGAGGCTCCTGCGGAAGGTGTGGGGGGCGGCGCGGCGGTTTGAGCCGCCACGATCGAAGGAGCCGTGATGATGCCAACAAGAAGAAGCGCAGAGAGGAGTCGCGCGGCAAGATCTCGGCGCCCGCCGCAAAAGCCAGGGATATATGGCATTCCCGAGTCACGCGCGGCGCGGTTCTTCATGTCGTGTGCCTCCGATCGCGGTCGCTAAAAGCGGAGAATCATCGAAAGGTTATCGTCCTCCCCATCGATTCGTCCACGCGAGCCGCAGCCGGCGGCCGCTCCACATCCCGTGTTGACGCAGAAGGCGCTGAAACCAAGCGAGACAGGAGATGACAATTTGCGTCCGGTCAATTCACCATGGTCTGCCGCCCCGCGATGTCGGGCTCCTGAACCTCCAGAAGCACGGCTCGGTAAAACCAGCCAGCGAAGAGCGCGCCGCAGATCGGAGCGACCCAGAAGAGCCATAGCTGCTCCAACGCCCAGCCGCCGACAAAGAGAGCGGGACCGGTGCTCCGCGCCGGGTTGACCGATGTCGCGGTCACCGGAATGCTGATCAAGTGAATGAGCGTTAGCGCGAAACCGATCGCGATCCCGGCGAACCCGACCGGCGCCCGCCGGTGGGTCGCGCCGAGGATCACGACGAGGAACATGAAGGTCATGACGACCTCCGTGATGAGGCATGCGATCGGCGAATACGCTCCCGGCGAATGGTCCCCGTAGCCGTTGGCGGCAAAGCGGCCGACCTCGAAATCGGGCTTGCCGCTTGCGATCAAGTACAGCACGCCCGCAGCCGCGATTGCTCCGAGAACCTGCGCGACCACGTACGCGAGCACGTTCCGGCCCGGGAAACGGCCTCCCGCCCACAGTCCGACCGTCACTGCCGGGTTGAAGTGGCCGCCGGACACAGGGCCCAACGCGTAGATGCCGGTGAGAACGGTCAGCCCGAATGCCAGCGAGACGCCCGCAAACCCGATCCCGTAGCCGGGGAACGAGCCGGCGAGCACGGCGCTGCCGCAACCTCCCAGGACGAGCCAGAACGTTCCAACAAATTCACAGGACAGCTTCGGAAACATGCGACACCTTCCTTCCGAATTGCCAGCAGTACAATATATATATTGTTGCCCTCAGACTCTCGCCGTGGGCCGACCCCCGGCGCTTCTCGCGAAATCGAGCTTCTCGAGCCTTGTCTGTCGACGTCACGGGCGGGATTTGGAGCGCCGGTGAAGTCGCCAAAGATCCTGTAATTGCGAGCCTTTCAACGGAAGCTGCACTTTCGGGCAAGTTGCAATTTTGCAGGGCAGCTGGGTCAGTCGGTGTCGGACGCGCAGCGTCTGCCTCACTTCTCGTGCCGGAATTGCCCGCATGTCCTGCCGGCGGACTCTGCCCGGCGGTGCGGCGCCGGGCTCAGAACTTCGCGACGATCGCGGCAGACGTGACCGTGTCGGTCTTCTTGAAGCCGGGCGCCGGGAGGTTGTTGTATTCGATCGCCCAGCCGAGTCGAAGCTGAAAGACGTTGGTGAGCTTAGCGGACACCGTCGCTTTGTTCCGAAAGACCCAGTTATCAGTTTCGTTCAAGTCGTCGGTAAAAGAGCTTTCGTTGGCGAACTCGCCGCCGGCGGAGAACTTCCACAGGAACTTCAAGCCCGCTCGAGCGACCGGGTAACTGTCGGTCCCTACATCGGCCAGTTTCCTCTTCTCGTATCCAAACCCGATCTCCGGGCGAAGAAAGGTGACGGGACCATCCAGCACCTTGTAACCGGCGCCTGCAGTCGCGTTGATCCGGTAGTCGATGCCCGCGAAGACATTGCGGTGATATTCGCTGCCGCCGTAGACGTCGAGCCTCTTGGTCAAAGAGCGAGCCGCGGTGAGGCTCGCGTCATATGCCTCGGCAGTGACGACGTGCTCGGACTCGGATCGCAGGAAAGCGAACTTCGCTTCGAGTGCCCAGGGATCGGGCAGCCACTTCAATCCGAAATTGCCGCCGAAGCTCGACGTCGAAGTGTTTCCGCTCGTCGCGATGTAAGAGATCCCCAACTCTCCGCTCCAGAGAGGCGGGGGCGGAGGCGTCGCGGGTGGACACGGGCAAGGCGCCGCCTGACCCAACGCCGCCGCGGTGACCAGAGATCCCGCGAGCACGAAAAGAATGCGGTTGATCTTCATCCGAGCCTCCTCCTGTTGTCCGAAGCACCGAATCCGAACAAATCCGCGCACCGGCGACTCTTCCTGGCCCGTCCGTCGCGACGGGCCAATCCTGCAAGAGATCCGCCAATACGGGCAACGAGCGCAGATTAGGTCGGCTGAGGTCAAAGGCAAAGAGTCCCTAAGTACCCAATCCAAGCCCGCAAGGACAGCTTGAACCAATCGAGAGCCGGTGCTAGCAGAGGCTCCGTCTGCCGATGAGCGAATGCGTTAGGATGCGCGTTCCCCAGAGCCGGAGAGGTGCTGGAGTGGTTGATCAGGCCGGTCTCGAAAACCGGTAAGCCGGAAACGGCTTCGAGGGTTCGAATCCCTCCCTCTCCGCCAAGCCGTCGCTCTCGTTCGCTCGGAAGCTGGCTGACGCCACCGGCTCGTGGCTCGGCAAACTCGCCTCGACCACTCGCCTGCTTCCTCGCTCGCTCTCGCTCCCGCAGCGCGAGGCTCCTCCCCTCTGGGAGACTCCTCGCGCTGCGACCAAAGCGGAACAGACTCAAGGTCGAGGGTTCGACTCGACCACCAGAGGCAGGCCCACGGCAGTAGAGAACACCGTCCGCAGGACGGCGGTTATCCCCCCCTCTCCGCCATGCCGTCGCTCTCGTTCGCTCGGAAGCTGGCTTACGCCACCGGCTCGTGGCTCGGCAAACTGGCCTCGACCACTCGCCTGCTTCCTCGCTCGCTCTCGCTCCCGCAGCGCGAGGCTCAGCTTGCAGCGCAGGCGGTCGCTGCGCGACCGGCGCTGCAAATTTTCTAAACCAGAGCTGGGAACCCTTTCGCGCGCTGCGATCTCTGGTTTCAGCACGGCTAAAAAGCCAATCACGGCTCGATTCCCCAATCTCATTCACAGATTCTTTAGCTGCTCAAGCAAGCTCGCCGGGGCCTCAACCCCCGCCGGACGCGGCTGATCCTCGATAAACTCCCACTCGTCCCCCACGTATAAGAGGGAAAGCCATGGATCCCACGATCGCGCTGAAGGACGTTTCGAAGAGCTTTGGCAAGTTCAAGGCGGTCGATTCGCTTTCCTTTAGCGTGCGCCGCGGAGTGATCTTCGGGCTTCTGGGCCCCAACGGTGCGGGCAAGACGACGACGATCCGAATGATCATGAACATCACGGCTCCCGATTCGGGATCGATTGCAATTCTGGGGAAACCGCTCGATCGGAAGACCCAAAATCGGATCGGGTATCTACCCGAAGAGCGCGGCCTCTACCGCCGGATGAAGGTGATCGATCACCTCTACTTCCTCGCGGCGATCAAGGAGGTCTCGCGGGAGACGGCGCGCGCCCGCATCGGCGGCTGGCTCGACAAGATGGAGCTGCGCCCCTGGCTCAACAAGAAGGTCGATGCTCTGTCGAAGGGGATGCAGCAGAAGGTCCAGTTCATCGCGACGATCGTTCACGATCCCGAGATCCTGATCCTGGACGAGGTCTTCTCCGGGCTCGACCCCATCAACACCGCGCTCGTCAAGGAGTACCTCCTCGACTTCCGCAAACAGGGAAAGACGATCATCTTCTCGACGCACGTCCTCGAACAGGCGGAAAAGCTCTGCGACGAGATCTGCCTCATCTCGAAGTCGAAAAAGATTCTCGAAGGCGAACTGAAGGACCTCAAGAAGCGGTTCTCCGAGGGTCAGCTGCGCATCTCAACGAGCGCCCCGCCGAGCGAGATCGCCGCTCTTCCCGGCGTTTCGAGCTGCCAATCGCTCAACGGTTACTGCGTCGTGTCGCTCGCTCCCGGCGCGGACCGCCGCGAGTTTCTGCGGCGCGCTGTCGAACGATTCGACATCGCCTCCTTCTCAGACAAAGAGCCGGAGCTCGAAGAGATCTACCTCTCCGCGGTGAAGGCGGCCGGGATCGAAGAAACCCGCACGATCGAATGAGGACCCGATGAACTGGAAGAAGACATTTGCGGTCGTGCGTCGCGAGTATGTGGAGAGAATCCGCACGAAAACGTTCTGGATCGGCACGCTCGTTTTCCCACTCCTGTTTTTTGGATTCATCGCGTTCCAGATCGTCCTCGCTCACCGCTCCGGTGGCGAGCGAAAGCTTGCGGTCGTGGACGTCGGGGGTCACCTCTACGCGCCGCTATCGGCCGAGCTCGCCGCCGAGGAGTCGGAGCAGATCAAGAACGCCAATGTGCGGCGGCCGCACTGGGTACTCGAAAGCCGCCCAGTGCAGGGAGATCTCGCTCGGACCAAGGAAGCCCTCCGCAAGGAGGTGCTTGCCAAGAAGATCAACGGTTACCTGATCCTCGATCCACAGCAGCTCAAGAAAGACCAGGCCGAGTATTACTCGACGACCGTTTCCGACATGGTCTCCATGACTCAGCTCGAGCGCGCTTTGAACCACATCCGAATCCGCGAAACGATCGCGGCGCGGGGAATGCCTGCGGACCTCGCCGCCGATTTGGAAAAGCGAATCGATCTCAAAGCCTTCAAGGTGACCGCGCAGGGAACAGCGGAGGAAAAAGGGGCCGGGATCGTCGCGGCGCTGATCTTCTTCTTCCTCATGTACTCGACGTTCTTCATGTACGGATATCAGGTCATGCGGGGTGTCATCGAGGAGAAGAGCAATCGAATCGTCGAGGTGATCATCGCCTCGGTCCGCCCGACCGAGCTCATGCTCGGCAAGATCATCGGCATCGGCCTGGTCGGGCTCACCCAGTACGCGGCCTGGTCGCTCATTGCGATGAACCTGTCTCTGCCCGCCGTCGTCACAGCGATGGCCTCGACCGACATGGGCGTGCCGCATATTCCCCTGTCGATGATCGGGTTCTTCATCCTGTACTTCCTGCTCGGCTACTTCCTCTACGCGTCCATCTACACGGCGATCGCGGCGCCGTTCAACACCGACCAGGAAGCGCAACAGCTCGCGTTGATCCCGATGTTCATGATCCTCGCCGGGATCATGGTCTACCCCTCCATCATGAATAACCCTTCGGGCCCGATCGCGGTCGTGTTCTCGCTCTTGCCGTTCACGGCTCCATTGACCATGTTCCTGAGGACCGCCCTCTCGGAGGTACCCGTCTGGCAAATCCTGTCGAGCGTCGCTCTCTTGGTGGCGACGATCTTCGGGATGGCCTGGTTTGCCGGACGCATCTACCGGATTGGCATCCTGATGTACGGCAAGCGGCCGACGATCCCCGAGATCGTGCGTTGGATTCGCTACAGCCCGGGCAAGACCGCTCAGCCTGAGTCCGCGCAGGCGACCTAGCGCCGCGGAAGAAACCGCTCCTCGAAGCCGGGTGGAGCGAAAGCGGCTCGGCCGAAACTTCGGTCGGGCGCTCGCGTAGGTCCTTTACGGGCATAGGAGGATTCGATGAGCGCTTTTGTTCACATGGAGCTGTCCACGACGGACCCCGAGGCCGCGAAACGGTTTTACAAGGATCTGTTCGGCTGGAAACTGACCGACCAGAAGATGGCCGACGGCAGTGTCTACACGATGTTCGACACGCGTTCGGGCCCGCCCGGCGGCGGCATCATGAGAACGATGGCGCCCGAGCAGCCGACCGCCTGGATGGGTTACGTCGGCGTGAAATCGGCGAAAAAGTCGATGGAAAAAGCGCGGTCGCTCGGAGCGACGCCCATCATCGAGTACAAGGAGATCCCGGGCTACGGGGCCTTCGGCATCTTCATCGATCCGACGGGAGCGACACTCGCCGTCTGGGAACCTTTCGCGCCTCCGGCAACCAAGAAGAAACCCGCGAAGAAGACCACGAAGAAGACGTCCCGAAGGAAGAAGAAGTAGTAGCGGCGTCGGCGCGGCGGCGGCCAAATCCCTCTCCTTACGCGGACTGCCGCCGCGCGTCCGGCGACGATTCTGAAGCACGCCCTCGGCGCCCGCGCCTGTACGGCGCGAGACGGGTTCGATTCCCTGTGGCGTGGCGAAAAGCGAGCAGCTGTGCTAATTTTCCCGCCCCCGTTCGGCCCATTCGTCTAACGGTTAGGACTCCGCTCTCGCGGCTCGCTCACGCTCGCAGCCCTCTCAAGGCGACACCTTTTCGCGCGGCTTCGCCGCGGCGCGCCTTACCGGCGCGAGACGGGTTCGATTCCGTATGCGTGGCGAAAAGCGAGCAGCTGTGCTAATTTTCCCGCCCCCGTTCGGCCCATTCGTCTAACGGTTAGGACGCGGCCCTCTCAAGGCGGCGAACTTTGCGGCGCGCCTCGACGGCGCGACACGGTTCGATGAGCGGCGGCCGACCCGTCGCTTGTCGCGCAGGCCTTGCCTGCGCTCGGTGCTCCATATGGGCTAACAGATCCATTTCTCACGGATCGCGGTCGA